>NZ_CAWQMW010000158.1:0-25425 GCF_963895965.1 Xenorhabdus sp. PB30.3
TGCGACTGGACTAAACGGCAGATTGCCGTCTGACGGATTTTCACCGAAAGTCTGCACACTGAATATCACCTGAAATACAGGGTGACGAGCGGTATCCCGTTCAATGTTCAGTGCCTCAACCAACTGCTCAAACGGCATATCCTGATGGGCCTTAGCACCGCTAACCAGTTTGTGTGCCTGTGTAATCAGCGCGGTGACACTCTCAGTGTGTTGCAGTTGTGCCCGTAAGGGCAGTGTGTTAACGAACATCCCTAATAAGGGCAGTGTTTGCGTATGGTGACGGTTATCGGTCGGGGTGCCGATAACGATATCGTCCTGTCCGGATAATTTTGCCAGCGTGACATAAAACGCACTAAGCAGCACGGTATAGAGGGTGGTTTCCTGCGTTCTTGCCAGAGCACGTAGCTGTTCAGACAGCTGTGCGTCCAGCTCAAAATTGATATCCCGCCCCTGATAATTGACCTGTGCCGGTCTGGGGTGATCGGTGGGCAGGGCCAGCGATTCATAGCCCGCCAGCGTGTGTTGCCAGTAAGCCAGTTGTTGTTCGCGGATGTCTCCTTGCAAATAATCCCGTTGCCATGCCGCGTAATCCCCGTAGGTGATATCCAGCGCGGGGAGCTGGCTGTCACGGCCTGCTTGCAGCGCGTGATAAACCTCTGCCAGTTCCGCCATAAAGATATCAATGGACCAACCATCCATCGCGATATGGTGCCATAACAGTAATAAGTAGTGACGGTCTGCGACCTGATAATGCCGCAGGCGCAGGCTCGGTTCGGTGGTTAAATCAAAGGGGATGGCTATCTCGCTGCGGACGTTAGCCAGCATTATCTCCCTGTTGTCACAGGCCTGAGACGGGATAACTAAATCTTCATCCAATATCTGCTGATACATCTGATCGTGATCATCACTGCGATACACGGTTCTCAGCACCGCATGGCGTTCCGCTAATCGGTTAATGGCGGTTTCCAGCAAAGGCAGCGAAGTATCCTGAGTTAACTGAACCAGATACGGAATATGGTAGACATCCGAACCCTGCTCATATTGTTCGATAAACAGCATGCGTTCCTGTGCAAATGATAAAGGATAGCGCGCTTGTGCCAGCGGCGGAATAACCGTACGAATTTGTGTGTTCATCTGCGTAGCTAACCCGGCGATGGTTTTCAGTTCAAACAGTTGTGCCAGTGAAATATCGGTAGACAGGGTACGGCGAATGGCGGCGATCAGCTTAATGGCGGTCAGGGAATTGCCGCCGATACGGAAGAAATTATCGTCAATCCCGACCTGTTCCAGCGCTAAAACATCCTGCCAAATAGCGCAAAGCTGGGTTTCCAGCACATTGCGGGGGGCGACATAACTGTCTCTATTCCCGAAAAGTGGTTCCGGCAAGGCTCGGCGGTTTACTTTGCCGTTTGGCGTCAGCGGAATAGCTTCCATAAAAGTAAAACTGGCGGGCAGCATATAGTCCGGCAGACGATCAGATAAGTGCGCCAGTAGCATGTCATCGGAGACAGCGTCCTCGGCAACCAGATACGCCACCAGGACTTTATGACCCTGATGCTCACGGTCAATCACGACTGCCTGTTTGATCTGCGGATGTACCGCTAACGCATTCTCAATTTCCCCCAGTTCAATACGGAATCCACGGATTTTAACCTGAGAGTCATTGCGTCCCAGATAGTCGATATTGCCATCGGGCAGCCAGCGACCTAAATCACCGGTTTTGTACATGCGAGTGCCCGGCTCGGCAGAGAACGGATCGGTGAGGAAACGTTCGGTGGTTAGTTCCGGTTGGTTCAGATAACCTCGCGCCACGCCCTCGCCACTGATATAAATTTCACCCGGTGCCCCCATCGGTACGGGTTGTTGATGGGCGTCAAGCAGGTAAATCCGGGTATTGGCGATAGGACGGCCAATCGGGATAGACTGCATGCCATCAACCGGCGCGGTGATCGCATAGGTCGTGGCAAAGGTGGTGGATTCAGTCGGGCCATAGCCGTTAATTAAATGAGCAGGCGGATGGTCTGCCGACAACACCTGTTTTATTTTCTGCGGATTGAGGACATCGCCCCCGACCAGCAGGTAGCGGAGCCGCCCGAACACGGGTTGCAGCGTATCAAGGTATTCATTAAATAAACCGGCAGTTAACCATAATGCGGTTACTTTTCCCTTGCGCAGTGCCTCACGGAAACCGGTAGGCTCGAGTACTACCGTCTGAGGCACAATATGCAGACAACTGCCATTCAGCAGGGCTGACCAGATTTCCCACGTGGCGGCATCAAAGGCGGGATTGGCACAATGGGCAATGCAGTCATCCGGGCCGATATCCGCAAAGCCATTATTGATAATCAGGCGCAGAACATTACGGTGCTCGACCATCACGCCTTTGGGTTGTCCGGTGGAACCGGAGGTGTAAATCACGTAAGCCAGATGATTTGAAGTCAGTCCCAGCGCTTGTGTATCCGGATTGGTGTCCGGTTGAGCTTCAAGGTGCAGAGCAGGGTTGCCGAGCAATACCGTGGGGACTGACGTGGTCAATTTATCTGCCAGTGTGGTTTGCGTCAGTAAGACCACCGGTGTTGCATCTTCCAGCATATAGCTCAATCGTTCGGCGGGATAAGCCGGATCGAGGGGCAGATACGCCCCGCCCGCCTTGAGAATAGCCAGTATCCCGACCACCATATCCATACTGCGTTCAAGGCAAATGCCAACTCGATCATCCGGTCTGACGCCCAGTGCAATCAGATGATGGGCCAGCCGGTTGGCGCGCCGGTTGAGTTCGCCATAGCTGATGCTTTGGTGTTCAAAGGTAATTGCAATCGCATCCGGGCGCTGAGCCGCCTGCGCTTCAAACAACGGGGGCAGGGTTTTATCCTGCGGATAAGGCGCATCCGTCTGATTCCAGCGGTGCAATAAGGTATGGCGTTCCTGCGCCGATAAAATATCAATATTGGATAACGGTTGTTGCTGGTCGGCCACAAACGCGCGCAATACCCGCTGGTAACTTTCTGCGATACGGGTAATGCTGGTGTCGTTAAACAGGCTTAGGGCGTAATTCAGGCAGCCGGTAATCGCGGTTTTGCCATCGGACAAAAACAGGCTCAGGTCAAATTTGGCGGGGCTGTATAACGTTTCATCCAGTGCGATCGGGCTAAACGGCAGATTGCCGTCTGACGGGTTTTCACCGAAAGCCTGCACACTGAACATCACCTGAAAGAGCGGATGACGGGCGGTATCCCGCTCAATGTTCAGGGCTTCAATCAGTTGCTCAAATGGCATATCCTGATGGGCTTTGGCACCGCTAACCAGTTTGTGTACCTGTGCAATCAGCGCGGTCACGCCGTCGGTATGTTGTAGCTGTGCCCTTAACGCCAGTGAATTAACAAACATGCCTAACAGGGGCAGCGTTTGCGCATGGTGGCGGTTATCGGTCGGGGTACCGATAACGATATCGTCCTGTCCGGATAATTTTGCCAGCGTGACATAAAACGCACTGAGCAGCACGGTATACAGGGTGGTTTCCTGCGTTCTTGCCAGAGCACGTAGCTGTTCAGACAGCTGTGCGTCCAGCTCAAAATTGATATCCCGCCCCTGATAATTGACCTGTGCCGGTCTGGGGTGATCAGTGGGCAGGGCCAGCGATTCATAGCCCGCCAGCGTGTGTTGCCAGTAAGCCAGTTGCTGTTCGCGGATGTCCCCCTGCAAATAATCCCGTTGCCAGACCGCGTAATCGCCGTAGGTAATCTCTAACTCAGGGAGCTGGCTGTCACGACCAGCTTGCAGTGCGTGGTAAACCTCCGCCAGTTCCGCCATAAAGATATCAATGGACCAGCCATCCATCGCGATATGGTGCCATAACAGTAATAAGTAGTGACGGTCTGCGACCTGATAATGCCGCAGGCGCAGGCTCGGTTCGATGGTTAAATCAAAGGGGATGGCTATCTCGCTGCGGACGTTAGCCAGCAGCCTCTCCCTGTCGTCACAGGATTGAGACGGGATCACTAAATCCTCATCCAATATCTGCTGATACATTTGGTCTTGATCATCACTGCGATACACCGTCCTCAGTACCGCATGGCGTTCCGCTAATTGGTTAATGGCGGTTTCCAGTACAGACAGCGAAGTATCCTGAGTTAACTGAACCAGATACGGAATATGGTAGACATCCGAACCCTGCTCATACTGTTCGATAAATAGCATCCGCTCCTGCGCAAATGATAAGGGATAGCGCGCTTGTGCCAGCGGTGGGATGACGGTGCGAATTTGTGCGTCCATCTGCGTGGCTAACCCAGCAATGGTTTTCCGTTCAAACAGCTGTGCCAGTGAAATATCCGTGGACAGGGTACGGCGAATGGCTGCGATTAACTTAATAGCGCTCAGGGAATTGCCGCCGAGACGGAAGAAGTTATCGTCAATACCGACTCGCTCCAGCGCTAAAATATCCTGCCAAATAGCACAAAGCTGGGTTTCCAGTGCATTACGCGGCGCGACGTAATGTTCTTTGTGACCGAAAACCGGCTCCGGCAAGGCTCTGCGGTCCACTTTGCCGTTCGGCGTTAGCGGGATCGCCTCAATCCGGGTAAAGCTGGCGGGCAGCATATAATCTGGCAGATAAGAAGATAAATGGCTGATTAACCCTTCGTCAGAAATTTCATTCTCAGTCACCAGATAGGCGATCAGAGCGGTATTACCCTGATAGTTGCGATCGATGACAACGGCCTGTTTAACCTGTGGATGTGCCGCCAGCGCACTTTCAATTTCGCCTAGCTCAATGCGGTAGCCGCGAATTTTGACCTGAAAATCATTACGTCCCAGATATTCCAGTTCGCCATCAGGGAGCCAGCGGGCTAAATCACCGGTTTTATACAGGCGTGTGTAACCCTGTTCTTTGTTCTTCTCTGTGGCAAACGGGTTTTCGATAAAACGTTCGGCGGTTAATTCCGGTCGGTTTAAATAACCCCGTGCCAGCCCTGCGCCTCCAATGTAAAGTTCGCCGGGGGCACCTATCGGAACCAGCTGTCCGGTAGGGTTCAGCACATAGGCAGACATGTCGCTCAGGGGCTGCCCAATGCGGGAGACAGCGCTGTTATCGCCTTGCGTTAATTTTTTGTAAGTCACATGGACGGTGGTTTCGGTGATCCCATACATATTGATGAGCGCTGGTTTTTGATCGCCATAACGATCCCACCAGGGTGTTAACTGAACCGGATTTAATTTATCGCCACCAAATATGACATAGCGAAGGTGAGGAAACGCTGTGCCATTGCTGACTGCTTCGTCGATAAAGGCATAAAATGCCCCCGGCGTTTGGTTCAGTACCGTCACATTCTGTTCGGCGCATAACCGGCTGAATTGCTTGAAATCCTTGGTGCACTCAACCGTGGGAATAATTAAACGTCCGCCATAGAGCAGGGCACCCCATAATTCCCACACACTGAAATCAAACGTATAAGCATGAAAAAGCACCCAGACATCGTGCTGATCAAACTGATAATCTTTTTGGCTGGTGGTGAATAAGCGACTGACATTATGGTGGGTCTGCAAGACGCCTTTGGGTTTCCCGGTCGTGCCGGAGGTATAGATAACATAGGCTAAATCTGTCGTCTGACCGGCTAACGCCAGATTTTCTGTTGAATAGTTTTCAGTGATACTCCTGTCATCTGCGGCAATCAGGGCTGGCGATGCCACGTGTGCTTGTGTATAAGCCTGCAATGTGAGTAGAAACTTTTGCTGAGTCACAACACAGGGTGACTGAGTATCGTCCAGAATAAACTGAACCCGCTCTGGGGGATAATCCGTTGATACCGGCACATAAGCCCCGCCGGCTTTGAGTACCGCCAGTATACTGATGACCATTTCCGGGCTGCGATCCAGATAGAGCGTGATAAACGTATCTATTGGCATCGGTACATGATGCTGTTGTTGATAACGTTCACGGATCACCAGCGCCAGTTGGTTTGCCCGTTCATTAAGCTGGTGATAGGTCAGAGTTTTACCTTCAAACACCAGCGCGACGTTGTTCGGATTTGCTGTAACCTGCGCTTCAAACAACTGTTGCAGGCTTTTATCCTGCGGGTAAGGGGCATTGGTCTGATTCCAGATATTTAATAGGGTATGGCGTTCCTGCTCTAACAAGATAGGTAATTCACTGACTAAAATAGCAGGGTTGTCAATAATAGCCGTTAGCAGGTTATTTAATCGCTCAAGGATATTATTGACCTCTGAATCACTAAAATAGGCTTGTAAATATTGGATGGTTATTTTTAATTCCTGATCATAGCCATGATCTTTTAGTCGAAATAAGATGGGATTAATATTAAATTCAGTGTCTATATGAAAATGCTGAATTTGGTCAGTTTCAGTATCCGATGCTGAAAAACGGTCATATAAAATCAGGATGCTGGGTAAAGAAAACCCATCTTGGTTCGCAAGACGAGTAAGATGTGAATTGGGAAACTTTCCGTGGAGATAGCTGTTTTTCAGCGCTGACTCTACTTGCTTAATTTGCTTAATAATAGAAGAAGTTCGTGAAATAGGGCAATGTACTGGATACGTATTTGCTTGCATCCCGACAACATATTTTTCGGATTTTGTTGTTCTTCCATGGGTTGTCGTGTTGAAAACCAGCTCTTGTTGCCCGGTTAATTCAGCCATAACAATAGAAGCAAGCGTGGAAAAGACGGCAAGTAAATTAGTTTTGTTTTCGTGACAAAAAGTACGTAAATCGTTTTTAACTGAGAGTGGTAATGTCAGCGTCTGATTATCAGAGCCTTTATTATGGTAATAAGGTGTTAATTGGTGTATTTCATTTTTCTTTAAAAAATCCAGCCAATAATTCTTGTCATCTTCATAATTAAAATTATTTAAATAGGTTCTTGCTTTTTTTACTGCCGTGAGATATTGCGGAATTTCAGATAACCACGTTGTGGATGTTCCATTTTTAAGGCATGTATATAGTTTATAAACATACTCGTGAAATCGGTATAATCCGACACCGTCAATGAAAATATGGTGGAATGTAGTGAAAAAATAATTTTTTTCATTGGCGAGACGGATTAATGTGAACTGGTAGGGTATTTCATTTAAGTAATCTATAGCGATATTGTTTTGTTGCTTCATCCACAGAAGTGCGTGATTTTCAGGATCAGGCAGTTTTGAAACATCGTATTCATTGATTAACGTGGGAATACTTTGTTCCTGAATGTATTGAACCGCTTCATTGTCGGCATTGATGAATATACGTAAACGTAAAGTATCGATATGCTGATATAGTAAATTCAATGTTTTTTGCAAGAGGGTAATATCAACATTTTCCTCTATTAAGGTATACCAGTTTAGGGTATGTACTGGGCTATTCTCATAAAGAAGTTGTTCGTAAAATATATTCTCCTGAGTAGGGTGGAGGTGATATAAATCTGGATTCAAATGATCCTCAGCTTTTCTCATAATTATTTATATGAGTGTGTTCTGCTTACAAGTTAGTCATAGTTGATAGTACAAAATGAATAGGGCTGATGATTTTCCTGACCTTAATTTGCACGTTAGAACGTAGCATCATCTCTCATGATGTCCTTACAAATAACCTTGCAATCTTTCAACACTCATCCTCGTGAAATAGAGTTCTTATTTAATAGTTAGTATTTTGCTCCCCCCAAAATACCAGAGTATATTTTTTATGTGAATATAATTGTTTTATATTACTTATGGATGCTGTTATTTATAGTGTAATGCTGGTTGTTGTTTTAATTAATGTCTATGTTGTTTTTTATTATCCTTGTTTTTTTATTTCTTATAGGAGTATTTAATTTTTGATGTTTTTTATTGTTAGTGATGTGTTGGGCGAAATATATTTATAGCCAAAGATTATAATTGGCTAGCTCAAGATGGGAGCATTTTTCTTCGGTAAACCATAGACGGTTTAGTCGCGACTCACAACCATGATGCCACAAACGAGATCCGGAATTTCAGGATGATTAGTTCCGTGGGTTACTATTTCAGCGTGTTCGGTGATGGGATAAGTTAAACAAAGAATATATTATTTCTAAATTCTGAAATCTATTGAATACATTTTTTAATACCTGCGCTGGATGGATATTTCCTGCAAATATCGGCTATTTGTTCTTATCTTTTTCACGTAATGATACCCACCATGATTTATTAATTATAAAAACACTAAATATACAAAATATTGGATATTCGGTGTTTATATCTCTGAGCGGCTATTCAGTCACGATCTATTCGAACAAAAGCTATTCAGTCAAAAATGTGTCTTTTCTTAATGCCCCGAATTCCGACCGAATAATTTGTCCTGATAGTTTTCCCTGAATAGCGGCAGATATATGTACAGGGGATCACTCATGAAAGGATTAAGTAATAAGGTCGCTATTGTTACTGGTGGCGCAACCAAAATAGGGGCGGCCGTTGCCAGAGTATTGAGTGAATATGGTGTTAAGGTTGCTATTTTTGATATTGATCGTGAAGGCGGAAAAAAAGCCTGCGATATCCGACCTGATGATATTCATTTCTGGCCTGTTGATATTACCGATGACAAACAGCTCTCTCAGGGGATACGCGAGGTTGCAGCTTACTATGGCCACCTTAATTGTCTCGTTAATCTTGCTGCAACTTATCTGGATGATGGTGCCGACTCCGGCCGCGAAATGTGGCTGACGGCACTGAATATTAATGTGGTCAGCTCCATCAAGGCTGCCCAGTTTGCACATCCTTATTTTATGGCAGCCGGAGGTGGAGCAATTGTTAACTTCACCAGCGTTTCATCCTCTGTTGCCCAGACAGGCCGCTGGCTATATCCCGCCTCAAAAGCCGCTTTATTACAAGCTACCCGCAGTATGGCAATGGACTATGCCGCTGATCGCATTCGTGTGAACTCCGTTTCACCGGGTTGGACCTGGTCACGGGTCATGGATGAGCTGACTCAGGGCAGTCGCCGGAAAACAGATGAAGTTGCCGCAGATTATCACTTACTTGGCCGTGCGGGTGATCCTGAAGAGATTGCTCAGGTCGTGTCCTTTCTTCTTTCTGATTTGTCGAGCTTTGTGACCGGGGCCGATTACTCCGTTGATGGTGGTTATTCAGTGATGGGACCTGAGCAGGCAAAACCTGCCATTTGCCGTCTGGCGGAATAGTCGCAAATCGTCGTTGTTACAAAACACGGTTGTTACAAAACACCGTTGAAATGAAACATAAGGTAGGAGAAAAATACCATGCGTCGTATCGCTATTGTGGGAGGTGGTCAGGCCGGACTGCCTCTGGCCCTTGGTCTACTTGACAAGGGCTATCAGGTAACCGTAGTTACCAATCGCACTCCTGATGATGTCCGGAATGGCCGGGTGATGTCGAGTCAGTGTATGTTCGATTCTTCTTTACAGTTTGAGCGGAAGCTGGGGCTGAATAAATGGGAAGCACTATGTCCGCCAGTTGAAGGTATCGGTTTCGCTGTTCCGCATCCGGAGATGCCAAATACTAAAGTAATTGACTGGAGCGCCCGGCTCGATAAGTACGCACAGGCGGTTGATCAGCGTATTAAAATGCCTTTCTGGATGGATTTGTTTGCTTCCCGTGGCGGTAATTTGGTGATTCTTGATGTAGGTGTTAATGAATTGGAGCAACTGGCATTGACCCACGAGCTGGTTATTCTGGCGGGCGGGAAAGGGGAAGTTGTGAGATTGCTCGAGCGTGATGCAACCCGTTCCCCCTATGATAAGCCGCAGCGTGCACTGGCACTGACTTATGTGAATGGTATGCTGCCGGTGCCTGAATATTCTCGCGTTTCTTTCAACCTGATCCCCGGAGTGGGCGAGTATTTCGTTTTTCCTGGTCTGACTCTGAGTGGTCCCTGTGACATTATGGTCTTTGAAGGGATACCGGGGGGAGCAATGGATGGCTGGCAGGAAGCCCGAACACCGCAGGAGCATCTGGCTTATAGCAGACACATTCTTAAAACCTTTTTGCCGTGGGAAGCAGCGCGTTGTGAAAAAGTAGAACTGACCGATGCGAACGGCATTCTGGCCGGACGTTTCGCACCGGTAGTGCGCAAACCGGTACTGACATTACCGTCTGGTCGTCAGGTCTTTGGACTGGGTGATGCGGTAGTGGCAAACGATCCGCTTACCGGACAAGGCTCCAACAATGCGACCAAAGCCTGTCAGGTCTATTACGAATCGATTCTTGCCCGTGGTGACAAACCTTTTACGGCAGAATGGATGAACGATACCTTTGAGCGATTCTGGGATTACAGCCAGTATGTAGTGGAGTGGACAAACAGTCTGCTCATCCCGCCCAAACCTCATATCCTGCATCTATTAGGCGCAGCACAGCAGCTACCGGCACTTGCCAGCACAATTGCCAATGCTTTCAACCATCCTCCCGTACTGTTTCCGTGGTGGCGGGATAGTGATGCCTGTGAAGCCTACATTAACTCACAGACACAGCATGCACAGGCGGCTAATTCTTAATTAAGAAAGCGATTTAACAAGCTACCTGAAAAGCAGGGTCTTAGTGTGGAGAATTTCAGTGTGGAAAAAGTCAACATGACCATGAATATCCAGAACAGCGAAGCCATGTTACCCGGTACTGAATGGGGAATAACCGAATTTGAGGCAAGGGCATTGCGTACCATTCTGGGGAGCTACCCAACCGGTGTTGCTATTGTGGCGACACGCACTGCTGACGGGCGCAATGTGGGCCTGACCATCAATTCATTTGCATCACTTTCACTGGAGCCACCGCTGATACTCTGGAGTCTGGTCAATCACTCTCCCAGTCTGGCTGTATTCCAGAACTGTGAATATTTTACGATCAGCATTCTTAGCTGTGACCATCAGGAACTGGCCCTGCGTTTTGCTAATCCGAGGGTTGAAAACAAGTTTCAGGATATTCCTGTGCAGGAAACGCCGGAAGGGATCCCAGCAATTTGTGGCGCAATAGCAACACTGGTTTGCTCGAATCATCAGCAAACCCATGTTGGTGATCATTTGTTGATGATTGGTCAGGTGAAACGTATTGCCAGCCTCGAAGGTAAGCCGTTGGTTTTTCACTGCGGTATGTTTACGGAATTGCATGATGTGGGAAGCAATATGGGAGAGGATACATGAAAAGCCTGCTAAATATGTTCACTACCGCGCTCGATCAGGGGGGAGTGAAGGTGATTGATCTTACACAGACTTTATCGCCTGATTTCCCGGCTTTACAGTTACCTGAACAATATGGGCAAGTCTGGTCATTCAAAATGGAGCGTATTTCTTGTTACGACGAAAACGGGCCGGGCTGGTATTGGAATAATTTCAGTTGTGGAGAACATACAGGCACACACTTTGATGCTCCAGCGCACTGGGTGAGCGGCAAAGACTATTCAGATAATACCGTTGATAGCATTCCGTTACATAATTTTGTGGCACCCGCAGTCGTTGTGGATGCCAGCCAACAAGTGGCAAACAATCCGGATTGGTTGCTGACAATTGATTTCCTGCTTGAATGGGAAAATCGACACGGGCAAATCCCTGCTGGAGCATGGCTGCTTTTCCGTACTGACTGGTCAAAAAGGGCGGACGATCCCACCCGTTTCCTCAATATGCGTGGTGACGGAGCCCATACACCGGGGCCTGATCAGGAAACAGTAGAGTGGCTTATCCATAAACGTCAGATCCGGGGCTTTGGGGTGGAAACTATCAATACTGATGCTGGGCAGTCTTATTCATGGCCCGTGGCTTATCCTTGTCACACCCTGATGCACGGAGCAAATAAATACGGTTTGCAATGCCTGAAAAACCTCGATTTATTACCACCAGTCGGAACCGTTATTATTGCTGCTCCCCTTAAAATTGAAGGAGGTTCGGGAAGTCCGCTGCGAGTTCTGGCACTGGTTGAACAGCCTGATGGAACAACCCTATGAACAGTTCTAAACCACAAGTCATTATTATCGGCAGTGGAATAAACTCACTGGTATGTGCCGCGCTACTGTCCATCTGGGGGAAATCTGTACTGGTACTGGAACGGAATGCAGTGCTGGGGGGATGTATCCGCACAGAAGAACTTTTTCCCGGTTATATCCATGATGTGCTCTCCTGCTGGTATCCGCTATTTTTGAGTAGCCCGGCTTATCAGGTGCTGAAGCCGGAATTAGAAAAAGCGGGTGTAGAGTTCATACAAAGTGATTATTCCACTGGGCTGGTTCAGCCGAATGATCGGGGAATTGCGTTAAAGCGGGGCGTTTTACCTGCTGCATTGCAGCTTGATGAAATTGCCGGAAAAGACGGAGAAGCATTTCGCTACATGGTGCAGCAAATTCTTCATGATGATGCTGAATTGGTATTCAGTTTACTGGGGCAAAACCCTTATGGTTTCAGCGTACTCCGGTTACTGTTTAATGAATGGCGAAAACGCGGTATTGATGGTCTGGTGGAATTTGCCGGTCATTCACTGGAAACGTTCCGGCGCTGGTCTGAACGTGAATTGCAGTCCGATTTCATCCGTACCCTGATTGCGCCATGGGCCTTGCATACAGGTCTGGGGCCGGATGATGCCAGTTCTGCCCTGATTGGAAAACTCACTTTTGCTGCGGTGGTAGCGGGAGGAATGCCGGTAGTTAAAGGAGGAAGTATCAGCATTGTTGAAGCGTTGAAAATGATCATAGAGCAGCATGGGGGACAGCTTCTCACACATACCAATGTTGATCACATTATCACTCATCAGCGGGGGCGAAAGTACCGTGCTTCTGGTGTCATCGCCGGGGAAAAGGTTTATCACGCTACCGATGCGGTGGTCTGCAATGTCACTCCGCAACAGCTTTATGGACACTTACTGGATAACGTTCCTCAGACAGTTCAACAATATGCGCAGGGATATCGCTATGGGCGTGGTGGAATGCAGGTTCACTTTGCCCTGAATTCTCCCCCGTCATGGAGCGATCCCGAATTATGTCATGTACCGCTTATTCACTTAGCAGAAAGTATGCAAGAAATTTGTCTGTCGGTAACACAGGCTAATAATGGTTATTTGCCGGAGCACCCGACATTAGCTATAGGTCAGCCGGTTGCGCTTGATCCGGGGCGTGCTCCTGAAGGTGGATGGATTTTATGGATCCAGATGCAGGAGTTGCCCACTCATCTGAAAGGGGATGCACTGGGAGAAATCCCCATTCCCGAAGATGGCAAATGGAATGATGCTGTTCGTGAAGCGTTCGCAGATCGCGTACAGGCTCGTCTGGAGAGAGTAATCCCGGGGTTTTCATCCACCATTGTTGGCCGCAGGGCATATTCTCCGGCAGATTTACAGACACTGAACTGTAATTTAGTGGGAGGAGATCCCTATTCAGGAGTTTGCACCCCTGACCAATTTTTCTGGCTGCGTCCCTTTGCGTCTTCAAAAAGGACGAAAGCACATCAGACTTTTATTTGTAATGTCTTTCATATTGGAGCATCAGCACATCCCGGACCCGGATTAGCAGGAACCTCCGGCTATCTGGTTGCTCGCAGGCTTGCGCGGCACTGATCACATTCATTCCTTATATACGATATTTGCTCACTTCCCACTCCGGAGGATCCGTCATGATAAAAATATACACGGCAATAAAAGCAAAACTGATAAACACAGGAATAAGAAAGTATCGGAGAGCGACTCAGCTTACCGTTTTATCACTACTCAGTATTTCCGTTATGAGTGCTGTAGTTGTAAGCCATTCTGTTATGGCGACAGAAGGCGGCGGTGTTGGTATCTATCCGGATGGATTAGATAATTACCTGTCAGGCGCTCTGCCTCCGCCGGGTGTTCATGTACTGCTTTATGGTGGCAATATTCACTATAACCAACTCAGGGGAAATAACGGTTCCCGGCTTCCTGTTCCCGGTTTTAAAGTGAATGTGAATGTTCTTGCTCCCCGGTTAGTTCTGGTCACAGATCAACAAATTATGGGGGGACAACTGGCCTATCATACTATTGTACCTTTGCTGAGTGTGACAGCAGAAGCAGGGGGGAAACGCAGCGACAGTAAAGGGATTGGGGATATCACTTTTGGCCCGGCTCTTGGGTATCATCCGGCTCCGGATTTAGGTTATGTTATCGGTCTTGATATCAGTGCACCAACAGGCAGCTATAATCGCCATGATCCTTCCAGTCCGGGGAAAAATCACTGGGCATTTCAGCCTGTCTGGGCGATAAGCTACTTTCCGGCTTACGGTTACAATACCGATTTAAAAGTGATGTATGACTTTAATCTGAAAAATAAAAAGACTAATACAACATCCGGTCGGGCTTTTCATATAGATTATGCACTGGGCTGGGGATTCGGTAATGGTTTGGTCGCTGGGGTTGGTGGTTATGCATTCCAGCAGGTCACAAATGACAGCGGGCCTAATTCAGCGCAGGGTAAAGCGAGCGCATTTGGTCTGGGTCCTTCCGTCCGTTACGCTAATGATAAAGGCTTGCTGGTGGCCCTGAAATGGCAAAAAGACCTGATCGTGACTAATCGCCCGGCAGGCTCGCAACTCTTTTTAAAAGTCGCCCTTCCATTTTAGAAATGATTTTTCCTGTTTCATCATTATCATCGCGTGCTCCAGTAAAGGAAGCTACCGGCTGACGATGAAGTCAGCCGGTAATTATGCCTATCTCTGTGTTCACCAGAATGGGGCTACATTATAGGTTATTTGTTGAACCAGTAATTGGGGCGCTGATGATAGAACCGTATATCTGGATAGCCGTGAAATCTAATCCTCCGGCATTAACGTTGTCCAATGTGCATGACCAAGGCGTAGGGATGTGCAATCCTGAAGAGTTTGCGGTCACTTTAACCAGACACCGAGGCCCTTGTTTAGTGGTAACTTTGACGGTAGCCCCCGGAGTTGCTGTTCCAGAGAGGGTTATTTTATCGTTCCGGTCGCTTGAGTCTTTTTGTTTATGCACTAATAGAGGAGCCGCAGTTTTGACGCTGAAAGATGTTTTTGCGGGATCCTGCACTTCCTCTCCGTGGGGGCGATATTGTGTAGCAGTGACGTCCCAGGTAGTTCCTACCTCGGGAATGGGATAGTTGCATCCCCAGGTACTCGTGTCAGAAATGGGGTGCATATCAGGTTGATCGGAAGCTGAGTTTTCTCTGCAGTTGTGAGATTTTAGTATCGTCTTAGAATCTCCGTCCTTCTGTACAAGAAGGTGTACAGTATCGCGAGGTGTTCCCAGTCCATGGATCTGCAAGAACTCACCCCAGTCAGGCACAACTCCATCCACCCCAATCGGATCAATCGAAACCTTAAGCTCTCCGACAGTCAGGTGATAATATCCTGTATTTGTATTGACTTGACTGCCATACCCATTAAAAGTTTGTGTGACGTCCCACTGATAGGTGCCATCAATCAGCGCGGGAAATTTCTTTTTGCAATACCAACCGCCCGATTCATCGGCAGTTGCCGAGCAGCTAAAGGGGGATGCTCCTGCCGGAGTTCCTCCCTCGCGAGGTGTCACCTCGATTTTCGCACCGGGAGTCGCCCGGCCTCTAATCTCATAGGGGCCAAGGGTTTTGAAGATAATTTCGTTATCTCTGGGGGAATGCACCTTTAGCTCCGCAAGGATAGTGTATGGTGTTGAAGAGTGCGAAGAGATCCCATCATTCTGAACGGCAACAATCTGAGTTATGCCGTACGGAAGGGAACTCGAAGTGCAAGACCAATTACCATTGTATCCCCCCTGTTCTTGACTGACGGATATGTTCTCGCAGCCGGGGAGTGGATTTCCATGAGGAGATCCTTGATGTAAAGTAATGGTATTTCTGATGTCGCCAATACCGCTGAATTTTGCCTCGTCTTCATACATATAAGTCGCGTTTTCACCTTGCTGGTTGATATGTGCGAAGTTGAAGTAGAGCCAAATTTTACCTCCATCGTTATTCGGTGCCTTTTGCCAAACATTCAAACAACTATACTCAGATTCGGGGAATCCCTCCATTTCGGTGCAATTCGCTCCCGTTACCGGTATACCTAAGGATGAATCAGGGCTTGTTATCTTTGTGCGCCATTCTGCGCCAGAATAGTAATATACATGATCCCAGCGCAGACTGAAGCGACCGGATCCGGTAGGCGCCGGTAAGCCCTCGATCGTTACCTCCCAATCGATATACTTTTCTCTCAACCAACAACCACCAAACAGTGCGTTCGAGTCCTCGAATGTGAAGGTATTTGTCCCGTTGGGCAGAACCGTCTGCTCTCCACCTGTACTATACATACACGTGGAATTGCTAGGGTGGAGAGTGATAGTCTTATCGGAAAAGTTTGTCATAAACATCGTCCACGTTCCGGCTGCATGTGCAGGCGTAGCATTCAACCCGAAGCCCAGAACTATGGCCATCAACCCGCCTGCCAGAATTCGCAGTAGTGTCGACATGTTGTCTCGTATTGCGGAGTTTTTTACTCCTATTGTCCGATTTTTATTCATTGTTTTACTCCTTCGTTTTCATAGCTCAGTTGACAGATGCGCCGATACTGACGAAGACGGGAAGCGAATAGGTTTCGTGCTCACTTTTGTCGGCGAATGTGGTCTTGATATGAGCGATATACCAGCCTGAATCCTCTTCAGTCGGATAGGTTTTTTCCTGCCCGAAGACCAGAGTGGCAATGTACTTATGTTCTTTCTCTTTTCCGTATGATTGAAGCGGTAATGAGAATAAGCGGTCGCTAATGTTCGGAGTGTATTTTTGAGTTGCCGGGTCTAATTTTTCCCACATTACCTGTGCATTGGTCGGGGCCGGATAAGCGGTAAATAACACCTCGATTTCCGCATCTCCGGCACTGTTGGTATACCCCACCACTTCTCCATAGGAGAGTGGAGATTGTTCCAGCAATTGTGGTAACACCTGCTCGCTGATGACCACATGTACTGGCTGACTTATGTTTTCACCCAGGTTATTGGTTGCCCGCAGGCGGTACCATCCTGAGTTGTTTTCGGTTGCTGGATCATCTTTTGTTCCGAACACCATCTGCACACTGTTCTGCCCTGACATTCCTACCCACCGGCCACCGGGTATAAACGTCCCGTCCGCGCTATCCGCCCACTCCCATTGCAGGGAACCTTCCTTCTCTTCGGGGTTCACATGGTTGAATAATGCTATCACCGAGCCCGAACCTATAGTCCCAGTGGTGATATAGAGCGTTTCTTCTGGTTTTGGGAACTGGCTGAATAGTATTGGTTTATCGATCTGCACACCGCGTGTGTCTGCATCTGCTGCAAACGGATTGCCGTGTTCATCGGCGCCCACGACAGCAGTGACGTTGGGTAATGTATACAGTGGTAGCACGACGACTCGCCACGGGCCTATATCCGTGGCACTGGTCACCTGAAACATGGCTTCGCGCTTGTCCGTATCCGGCAAGTGTGACCACGATGACCACGCACCGCTTGCCGTTTTCCCCTGAAAGAATACGCGATACCCTGCTGCCGGTATGCCCGACGCCGCCAGAGCTTCATCCCAGGATGCGTGAACAGAGTTTTTTCCTGCGTTGTTGGCAGCAATCACTTTCAGGTTAGTTGGCATTGTGTACTTATCTGTAATCGAACCTACAAGACTGCTCGGCAGGTTAGCCGCTGGAAAGTGATTCTTGCCCACTAATTGGGGTGGGTCTCCAATCAACGGCAACACCGTTGCCCGCCATAATGCACCCTGTTCTACTTTTAGTTCCGCTTTTTCTGCCTGAGGATCAAGGATATCTTTGTATTTCGCACTCGACCATGATGTCCCGTCCTTCACCTCCTGCCAGAACACACGCCAACCGGATAAATCAGGATTTGATATTGAGCTATCGGCTATGCTGGATCTTCCGCTTCCTCCAGACCCTCCTCCATATCGAAAGTGAGCTCTCCTCCAGCTAAGGAAAAAAGTGGCGATTATTATTGCGTATCCTATCGATACTGATTCCAACTGAAGATATTCAATAAGAGCAATGTTATCTTCTAAAGGAGTAAAGTAGATGTGTGTCGGTGTGCTTGATCCTGGCGGCTCTCCCCCAGAGATGAGCCCAATAACTACAGGGCCTCGTTGCGGATCATTAAACATTATAGGTCCACCCGAGTCTCCATACGTAGATGATCCCGTTCCAGGCCCGAAGGCTGCCCACACTTCACGTCCTCCTCTAAGCACATTAGGTTGGACTCTGTCCAGAGTAGCCCGGAACCCGTGAAAGGTATCGGGTGGAATCACAGTATTCGCGCGTCGATCACCTGAGCCGGCCCCAAAGCCAAAACCCATTATTTCAACTGGTGCAATGTTACCATCAGGGGAGATAGGCAGCCGATAGAATAGACCTAACGGTGCATATGACGTTAAGTGAAGGGGGGTACTTAAGCGTAGTGCTATGATATCACCGACCCTCCCTTCCTCTATAAAATTGTCATACTCGATACTGATACCGTAGTCAGGATTAGCTGGTCTTCCAAGATAATTTCGACGCCAATATATTCTAATGGACAGATCTTCATTAGGATCGTCGTTATCTGGGTATACATGTAAAGCTGTCAAAACTATATGGGGACTGATGGCTATACCGGTTGCCACTCCACGGACTCTTTGATGGGATTCCTCTTCTGTATATCTGATGATTATTCGAACTATCCAGGGAAATAATTGAGGGTTTATAGGAGCATGGCTCATAATAAATTCATGATTATTCATGATAATAAGCCTCCTGTATTCTTGGAATAAAAAAGGTAAGAATAAATATTCGGAGCTGGCAAGAGAGTGTTTTGTCTGCGACGAACGGCTGGTAGCCCGTAGAAATACAACCAGGAACATAAGTTCCAGCATGGCAACTCATCTGACGAGTTTGTTCAGGCTGCATGATTAGTCTCGCAGCGTGAATTTTGCCCTTTACACGGGCATTCAGATAGTAAGTAGGGTGCATTTTGATGTTCTCCGATCAAATAGGTTGGTCAGAGCTGGCTTATCAAAGATAAGTCCATCAAAATTTATATTAAATAAGACGTTCATATCGCCCCCTTTTTTGATGAAAATATTTAAAATAAGAATTCTTATTACTTCATCACTAATAGAGAACTGAAATGACAATGAATAATAGCAAATAGGTTATTTTCCTATTTCCGTTAGTATAAAGAAGTCCCACGAACACACATAGCTCAAAAAACAATCGATAATTAAAGTTATTTAAGTGTCTCACCACGACTTTTAAGCTGTACCCAGTTATTGGTTCAGCTACACCCACCTCAACATGCCTAAAATCTACGATCCTTCTCACAGATTTGCATAATTTTCCTGCCGGAAATGCCTGAAAGTTACACGTATGTATCTAATGGTCCACATGTTTTTACATTTTTTATACATATTTGACTGTCGCATAACCATTAAATATATTAATTCATAGGTTATATTTTATACATTAACCCTATCAGGAGATAAGCATGTCGATAGCCACTCTCAGGCATTTTATTAATGGACAGTATATTGAATCTAAAGGCTCTGAATATTTTGATTTGATCAGCCCGGTCACGGGTGAATCTTATGCACGTTCTCCTAATGCGAATGCTGAAGATGTTAATAATGCTTATGCATCTGCTAAAGCGGCATTTAAAGTATGGGGCCGGAGTACCCCTTCTGAGCGCCAGAAAGCACTGTTAGCACTGGCTGACTCGGTAGAAAAAAACGCTGAACGTCTGGTTGAGGTGCAAAGCCGCAATACCGGGCAGCTCAAACATTTGATTGCCTCTGAGGAAGTGGCAACTTCGGCTGATCATATCCGTTTTTTCGCTGGTGCAGCCCGCTTTTTGGAAGGTAAGGCAACAGCGGAATATCTTTCCGGTATGACCAGTAGTATCCGACGCGAGCCGCTGGGTGTAGTGGGGCAGGTTACTCCATGGAATTACCCATTAATGATGGCAGCATGGAAGATTGCACCTGCTCTGGCCGCTGGCAATACTATTGTACTTAAGCCGAGTGATACTACGCCGGAGAGCACTTTATTGCTGGCTGAACTGGCTGCACCGTTCTTTCCTGCCGGTACGTTCAACGTAGTACTGGGTAATGCCAGCGCAGGCGCTCTGGTTGTTTCACACAAAACCCCGGCTATGGTTTCCATCACTGGCTCTGTGCGGGCTGGTTTGCAGGTCGCTTCTTCGGCAGCAGCCAATCTCACCCGATCACATCTGGAATTAGGCGGTAAAGCACCGGTCATTGTTTTTGCCGATGCGGATATGGACAAAGTGGTGGAAACCATTGCTATTGCGGGGTACTTCAACGCCGGTCAGGACTGCACAGCCGCTTCGCGCGTGCTGGTGCATGAATCTGTTTACGATACCTTCGTGACGAAATTAGTCGCGGCAGCTAAAGCAATCCGATTTGGCGATCCTCAAGATGAAGACGCGCTATACGGGCCACTTAACAATATTCGCCAGCTGGAACAGGTTAAGGGATTTATTGCACGTCGGCCTGCTTATGCCCGTATCGAAACAGGGGGGCGTCAGGCTGAACGTCCGGGATATTACTTTGAACCTACGGTAATCACCGGTCTGGAGCAGCACGATGAAATGATTCAGACCGAAATTTTTGGTCCGGTTATCACGGTACAGAAATTCAGAACAGAAGAAGAAGCGATTGAGAAAGCCAACGACGTGAAATACGGGTTAGCCTCCAGTGTCTGGACCCGTGACCATGCTCGAACATTGCGCTTGTCCCGTGAGCTTGATTTTGGCACGGTCTGGATCAACGCCCATATTCCTCTTGCGGCAGAAGCTCCACACGGCGGTTTTAAGCACTCCGGATACGGTAAAGATCTGTCAGCTTATAGTTTCGATGAATATACGCGTATCAAACACGTGATGAGTTCCAACGACTAATGCGGAGTATCCATAATGAATCAGGCTATCAATCAGGTTATAGCTTCACGGGATTTAGTAGCACGTGCTCACCGCGAACTGTTTACTGACCGTGATGTAGGAGCACTTGAACGTTATTTTTCGCCGAATTTCATCGAACATTCCCCGCTGGTCAGAGATGGGCTTGCCGGCCTGCGTGAACTGGTTCAGACACATCCTGAGCTTCACCACGAAGCCTACCGCGTATTACAGGATGGTGATCTGGTTGCTATCCATGGCCGTTTTACGGGGTTAGATACTCAGCCGTTGGTTGGCTTCGATTTGTATCGGGTTGTTGATGGTTTAATCGTGGAACACTGGGACGGTTTAGTGCCACAGGCTGCACCTAATGCCAGCGGTCGGACTCAGTTAGATGGCCCGACTGAAGCGGGCGACAACCATGACAGGGAAAAAAATCGTAAGCTGGTGGTGAATTTCTTCAGACGTGCTCTGATTGAAGAAGACTATGGTGAATTTATCACCTACACCAATGGTGAGGCGTTCCGTCAGCATAGCCCGGATATATCTGATGGTGCGGCAGCGGTTATTGCATTTCTTCAGCAACTGAAAGATGAAGGAAAAGGGCTGCATTATACAAAAATCCACCGCACCGTTGCTGACGGCCAGTTTGTTCTGACTCATTCGGAAGGAAGTATCGCCGGAGAACGTCATAGCTACTTTGAATTGTGGCGCGTTGAGAATGGTAAAGTTGCTGAACTTTGGGATGCTATCACTCCGGTACCGGAGGATGAGCAAGCATTACATCGTTACGGCATTTTTTAGCGTTACTCTCAGCCTGGCTTGCTGAACGTTGAGAGGAAGGAGCCTCTCAATAATTCTCAGGAGCATAGAAACCGTATGTTTATAAAAACGGTGACTGGGATGAGCGGGAGCAGACAACAAAGAGGCAACTTGAAAGACGACGTGTATATATCCTGCTTGAGCAGACTACCCGAACCGAACCCCTGCTACACAAGCGGAGACTCACAATTCAGGCCAGATGAGTGCCTTTAATAGTGACTTCGTAACGTAAAGAAATTGTTTTAAATGAAATTATTGCCATTTGATGTACAATATTGACCGCGTTGTACAAGGGATAGAGTTTTACCTGTTACCGGCTGGCACAGAAGATGATTACCCGGATTACCGATTATCTGACTGAATATAAAGAACATATGGATACTGAAATATCATTCGGGCAGAAATCTAATCTCGCGTAATAAAGGTATCCGCCCGACGCGGGAACAGCATAGTAAATCGCAAAAATATAAACACACATGGAGGTCAGGTGGAACCAGAAGATTTATAAGAGAGGAGAATAATGCATTGGTATTTAAACGTATTAAAGAATTATGCCTGCTTCAGGGGAAGAGCACAGCGTAAGGATTTTTGGTATTTCATTTTGTTTCAGATTCTGGCAGTTCTTATCATTTCTTATCTGGAAAGATTATTTGCTGTTGCTAATCCCGAAATCTATATGGGCTGGTTCAGCGCCATTTATCTACTACTCACATTTTTGCCAGCGCTGGCAGTAGGTGCACGTCGATTGCACGATATCAACTGTAGTGCCTGGTGGCTACTTTTACATCTTATCCCGTTTGTTGGCACTGTTATTTTATTGATTCTCGCCACTCTGAAAGGATCGGCGGGTAGCAATAAATACGGCTCAGAGAGCTGGATTCACTCACAAGAAAATACCCCGGATCAGGTTAACGGGTGATTTCAGGTCATACAGGAGCGCTAAAATGACAATGAACAGAAGAGATTTTATTTCTAATGCAGCAACGCTTGCAGGTGCGGGCGTACTTTCATCCCTATTTCCCACAACATCCCTACTTGCCGGAGAATTAACCAAGGTTGATACTCTGGCCGTCGGTATTGAACAACTCCGGCCAAAGCTATTACAGGATGCACAGGCCAGACCCAGTCGTCTGGGGCTGGATCCCCGCATCTGGAACTGGCATAGAGACATAGCTGCTATCGACATGCCAGCTAACTACTATGAGGCTTCTCTGGCTGACTGGCCGGCCTTTGGCAGTCTTCCCGGTGATCAAAGCTGTGAGGTTGTTGTTATTGGTGGCGGATTGCTGGGTGCTTCCACGGCGTTACATCTGGCTGAAGCGGGTGTGGATGTCATTCTGGTTGAAAAAGATAATATTGGTTCAGGCGCTTCCGGACGTAACGGGGGGCAGATGACTCCCGGCATTGCCCGCTGGTCAGCTGAAACTATACTGGAAAAATTTTCACCTGAAGAAGCCAGACGTTTATGGCAATTTACATCGGTTGAAGCAATGGATCTCGTGGATGAACTTCGTTCACGTTACGGTTTTGAATGTGACCGAAAATATGGCCATATTACGGCGGCGATCCATCCGGGTCATATGGGGCCATTAGTGGCTAATGCCGATGCACGTCGTCGATTAGGCGATAAAATGGTGAAGGTTATTGGCCCATTCGAACTACAAGAAGAGTATGTGCGCTCGGATATTTATCATGGTGCCAATATCGACAGTATCAGCGGACAGGTTCAGCCCCTCGCGTTATTACGAGGCTTGGCATATGGTTTTGCCGGGCTTGGGGGACGAATATATGACAATACTAAAGTGAGCGGTATCAGGCAGGAAGAGCGCGGAGCGGTTATTGAAACCAGCCAGGGAACTATCAGGGC
Organism: Xenorhabdus sp. PB30.3; assembly: GCF_963895965.1. Lineage (NCBI taxonomy): Bacteria > Pseudomonadati > Pseudomonadota > Gammaproteobacteria > Enterobacterales > Morganellaceae > Xenorhabdus > Xenorhabdus sp. PB30.3. The sequence goes on from NZ_CAWQMW010000158.1 coordinate 23,525, forward strand.
GAGTAAAGCCGTGGTACTTGGGGTACATGCCTCTACGGGGGAATTTATCTCAGGCTCTTCCACTACTGTGCCTTTTTTCACCTATGTGGCGGTTACTTCACCGTTGCCGATGCCCATCAAAGAATTACTCCCATCAGATCTGCCCGTTTACGATACACAGTTACAGATAGATTATTATCGTTCTGTACGCAACAACCGCCTGCTGTTTGGCGGGCAGGGTACGGGTAACTCCTGGTCATCCCGTGATGTAAACAACTATTTGCATGATCGTATCAGAACTGTATTTCCGCAGCTGGAGAAACCAGAACTGGAATATTCCTGGGGCGGGATTAGTGACCTGACCCTGAATGGTGCAGCTGATGCCCGTAAAAGTGATGATAACACCCCTGTATATATGGTACATGGCTGGAGTGGTCATGGTGTAGCGCAGACGGTACGCATTGGTAAAGCAATCAGTGACGATTTCACCGGACGTAATCGGGATTTTAACATGCTGACCAGCATTGACCACACGAGCATTCCATTGGGTTCCTATTTCTCTCCGGTGGTTATTCCGTTGATTAAGGGTGCTCTGGGAGTAATGAGTACATTTAATCCGGCAGATATGGTTTCATTTTAGATATTCAAGAATAGAAACTGAAGATTAGAGACTGTTAACGTTTTACGTTTATAATTTATTTAACTCATCCTGATCTTACAACTACAATTTGATAAAATAATAAACGCCAGTAAGTAATACACTGGCGTCATTGAGTTTCAATCTTATTAAGATTATTCATTTTTTTAAAAATTACTGTCTATTATTACACCAATAACATTATCTGTTAAATTGGGAAAATCCATTGGTATGATTCCAACACCAAGTCCAGATACGTTGACGCCTTCCTGTAACATCGTAATAAAAGAACCATTCATATTATAAGACATCTTTTTTATTGTCCAATGAGGAGGATTCCCTTGAATACTTAAAAAATTAATAAAAAAATCTTTACCGCCACTGGAGTGATTCTTGATAGTTAAACTGAAGTGCTCACAGATAGCTTCCCATTTTTCAAATGCATCATCTGCATCATAATCATCTTGTATTTTAAATACATTCCAGGGAATCCCCGGTAATCCTGAGACATTTGAGATAATAACTATCTTTCCTCTGACCTGTCCCAAGGATGGAATATCTGAATCCAGATACATGTATGGATGGAATTTTCCATAATGATCATTAAAAATAGCAATAAAATCTTTATCGCTGACTGTAGAGTATTCCTGTTTCACCCGCATGAAAATAGTTTCTGAAGGGTGTGATGATAAGAAATTAATACATTCAATTAAAACGTCACCAAAATTTATTTGCTGATAAACCATTTCATGATGAATTGTAAATGCACCATCAATAGCTCTGCATCTTATATCCAGAAATCTTATTCCTTCCTGTAGTTGTTGTTCCACAGATTGATTCTGGCAAATAATTATTCCTAACATATCTCCTTCTGGTGAATAAGTTGCACATGATTCGTGAGTTCCTGGAATAGATAATAAAGCAGTGGACTTTTTGTCATCGATGTTTTTCATCCATGTCGTAGGTTCCCATGTGATTTTTTTATTATCTGTGTAATCAGGATTTACTGTGCTGTTGTTTTTTTTCATAAAAACCTCTATGTAATTATGATGATAAAAATAAAATTACATCATTGATGAAGTCAAATGTTTTTACAGAGTGACTTTAACTGTTTTTATTTAATAGGGCGTTATAGATATATCTGTGTTAATTTTTTGTTTTTTTTGATTTCCCATTAACTTATCAGGTGGAAGGGTTTATCTTTGTTCCTTTTATTATAGCAAAAAATATAAATTACAAATAAAAAACACTATGATTTTTCGTTAATATAAAAATAGTTATATGT
>NZ_CAWQMW010000159.1:0-25142 GCF_963895965.1 Xenorhabdus sp. PB30.3
CTCCGGAGTCAAGCGTTTATTTTCGCTTTCGTTCCGCTGTCCTGCGCGGCGTGTCTCAGCTCAGCGTCGGTCAGTGGTGGCGCATTATAGGGAGTTTTTCGGCCCTGACAACCCTTTTTTGCAATTTTATTTTCAACCGGATATTTTTTGCACTTTTCAATATAAAAACCACTCAATCAGGATGAAATTAATGCAAATTCACCATTGCGTGGTGATCTTTTCCTCAATAACATTTCACGCAATATTATCCTCTCTTACTGTTATTGAGGTTTTTATGTCTACCGTTTTACGTAAATATTTAAACTTACGGCCTCAAATTGGCCAAAGAGTCATGCTAGACCCTACTTCTATTGTGATTGGAGATGTCAGATTGGCAGATAATGTAAGTATCTGGCCGTTAGTTGTCATCCGTGGTGACGTCAATTATGTTTCTATTGGAGCTCGTACCAATATACAGGACTGTTCTATTCTACATGTGACTCATAAATCATCTGATAATCCTGATGGCTTCCCATTAATCATAGGCGAGGAAGTCACTGTCGGTCACAAAGCAATGTTACATGGCTGTACGATAAGAAACCGAGTACTTGTTGGGATGAGTTCAATTATACTTGATGGCTCTATCATTGAAGACAATGTCATTATTGGGGCCGGTAGTCTTGTCCCACCAAGAAAAATATTAGAAAGTGGATATCTATATATAGGCAGCCCAGTCAAACAAGTGCGAAAACTCAAACATGAAGAGTTGGAAGGGCTGCTTTATTCTGCTAATAACTACGTCCGCTGGAAAGATGATTACTTAGCAGATATATCAGACAATAGAGAATAGCATCCAAATTGATCATCCTGCCCATGTAGGATGATTTCTTCAAACTCTTCTTCTAAATCCCAACGATACTGGTGAAATAGTTCAATTGGATGAAAATCATTACCATAACGTCGAATTAATTCATCAGCACTGATCAGACATTGCACTAGTAGACCATTGACCATAGCAGGAAATATAACTTTGCTTTCCTGCTCGTTCCATTCTTCACGGTCAGGAAATTGAATTGCTTGATTCATGGGTGTAATTCTTCTCTTAAAGCAGCTAAAACAGGTTCCACTTTTGGTAAGACACCATGCCAAAGTTCAAAGGAATGCGCCGCTTGTCCCACTAGCATCCCTAATCCATCAGCCAAAAATGAGGCTCCACTTTGCTGGGCAAAATTAAGGAAAGGCGTTAATCCTTTTTGATAATACATATCATAACAAGCACCACCATTACGGAAAACTGACGGATATATTTCAGGTACACTTCCATCAAGGCCAGAAGCGGTTGCATTAATAATAAGATCAAAATCTGGATTCAGAAGAGATTTCATTTCAACTGCCTGAATATGACCAAATGAGGAGAACATATTCACTATACCCTGCGCACGAGCAAAAGTACGGTTAGTAATAGTCACCGCACACCCAAAGTCTAGTAAAGGAGATATAACTCCTTTTGCTGCTCCACCAGCCCCAATAATCAGGATATGCTGCTGTTTGCTAATGAAGTTAAGCCGCTGCAAATCTGCTAATAACCCAACCCCATCAGTGTTATCACCCAGAAGCTGGTTATTTTCAATTAGCTTGAATGTGTTGACTGCACCACAATGTTTAGCTCGCTCACTCAACTGATGTGCACACTCATAAGCTCGTTCCTTAAAGGGAACGGTAATATTCGCACCTAAACCACCCTGTTCAAAAAATTGCTTCAATGTTTGTTCAAAATGTTCTAACGGAGCAAGTATTCTCCCATATTGGTGTTCAATACCCGTTTGTTTGGCAAATAATTGATGAATATAAGGAGATTTACTATGTGCAATCGGATTACCAAAAACCGCGAATTTATCCATTATTCCTTACCCTTGCCGATATAGTTTACCTGTCAAAGCATCCCTGATTTCTGATGGATTCTTACGTCCACCCACTTCCCCCTCCAGCACAGGAAAATCGTTACCGAATTGTCGACAAACTTCTTCTGAACTCCGACATGGTTCCAACCCGCTTAAATTTGCACTGGTTGATACAAGAGGTTTTCCATAAAGGACACATAATTCTCTGACCAAAGGATGATCAGTAACTCGGACAGCCAGTGTTGAGAATCTTCCCGTCAACCACTTTGGTGTCGTAGATTTGGCTGGGATAACCCATGTCACCGGTCCCGGCCAACAAGAAAAGATTGTCTTTTTCTGCTCATTATTCAACTGATTGTCATCAATATAGGGACATAACCTCTCATAACTATCAGCAATAAGGATTAACCCTTTTTCCTTGGGTCTATTTTTCAGCAATAATAATTTATTAACCGCTTTTTCACTGTCAGGGTCACAACCCAATCCAAAAACAGCTTCCGTAGGATAAGCAATGACTTTTTCTTCTTTTAAAGCCGTAATAATTAAATCAAATGCAGGAGATGCTTCATTACTCATTTTATTTCTCAGTTTCAATGGATTGCTGCTTATTACACAATTTACTAGCGCAAAATAGTTTAATGCCCTGTGCGGTTTTCTTTTCGACCAACAAGGGGTAATGACAAAGCTCACATTCTCCTTGTACCGGTTTATTATTCAGTGTGAACTGGCATTCGGGATATCGATTACAAGCGTGAAATGTTTTACCAAATCGTGACTTACGTTGAAACAACTTACCTTTCTGACACTGAGGGCAATTAACTGAAGAATCATCAGGTTTATCAATCGACTCAATATGATTACATTCTGGATAATTGCTGCAGCCAATAAACATACCGTACCGTCCTTGCCGTAAAACCAAAGTTGAACCGCACTGAGAACAAATTTGCCCTTCCAGTTCCTTAATAACGTGTCCATCTGATGATATTTTTAACGGCCGAACATAACAGCAGGATGGATAATTGGAACAAGCATAAAATGGACCATGGGCCCCGTTGCGGATCACTAGTTCAGCACCACATTCAGCGCAATATTCTGTTTGTTTTACTGCAAAGGGTACTTTTTTAGGCATATCTTACTCACGGAAAACTAATCACGATATTTATTGGAAAACCATAAAGTTCAGGTTAAGAGAAAATTCAATTTTTCAATTCACCCGAACATAACCACCAGCAACAACAACCACTTTTCCCATTAATTCAAGCTCCAATAATTGAGTCATGACTTCTGTAATAGGAAGAGAAGAGCGCTGAGCAATTATATCAACAGGTGTAATTTCATCACTTACGTTAACCAGCACCTCAGCAAATGGCAACTCTGTTTGCTCAAATTGTTTATCATTGCCCTCTTCCAGATTAATCCATTGAAAATTAGCATTAATATGTTCCATTATATCAATCACACTGGTTGCTAAATAAGCGCCCTGTTTGATCAACCAGTGATTACCATCACTCGAAGGCCTTCCTAGTGGGCCGGGTAATGCAAAAATATCCCGTCCTTGTTCAAGTGCACAGCGTGCTGTAATCAGTGAACCACTATTTTGATGAGCTTCTACAATCAGAATCGCTAAACTTAACCCACTAATAATCCGGTTTCGTCTTGGAAAATTTTTAGCTTTAGGCGGCGTGTCAGGGAAAAACTCAGAAACCAGAACCCCATTTTCTTTAATGCAACAGGCTAAAGTTCGATGACGATTAGGATAAATATTTTTAAGGCCACTCCCCAATACAGCAACGGTTTTCCCTCCTGCATCAATAGTAGCCTGATGGCAGATACCATCAATCCCAACCGCTAACCCACTGGTTATTACTATCCCATTCTCCGCTAGCCCTCCAGCAAATACTCTCCCCCACTTTTCACCATAAAAACTTGCCGACCGGCTACCCACTATTGCAACTTGTTTCTCAGATAATGTGCTTACTTTCCCAGAGACAAAAAGTATCAGTGGAGGCGAATAAATTTGTTTCAACAAAGAAGGATATTCTGGATCAGAAAAGGTTAATAAGTGATTTCCTGATTGCTCCAACCAATTAAGACTGGAAAGCAAAACAGAAGGATTTGCTTTTAAAAACTGCACACACTGTGTAGGTGATAAACCACAATCTTTCATCACAGCATGAGTAATATTTTTAACCTGCAGTAGATGTTCGATTATAGATACTGCTTTTGTCACTGAAAGGTGAGATACCATTTTCATTCTCAGCCATATTTCCATCATTTCCATTATCGTCATCCTGACTCAATATGTTGTCATGCTTACATGATTAATTTGTAGGCGATACTGTCAATCTAATCAGGAAATGTCTAGAATAGGCGCTAATTATCACTCACTTTTTGGATGCAGTTCTAAACATATATGTCAGTTTTACAAGTATTACATTATCCAGATGAGCGGCTTCGCACAATTGCCAAGCCAGTAGAAAAAGTCGATGCAGAAATCCAGCGTATCATCGATGATATGTTCGAAACGATGTATGCAGAAGAAGGAATCGGCTTAGCAGCAACTCAGATTGATATTCATCAACGCATTGTTGTTATTGATGTTTCAGAGAATCGTAACCAGAGACTTGTACTTATTAACCCAGAGCTAGTAACCGAGTCAGGGGAAACAGGTATCGAAGAAGGTTGTTTATCAGTTCCTGAACAACGTGCATTTGTGCCACGATTCGAGCAAGTCAAAATTAAGGCTCTGGATTATCACGGTCAACCATTTGAGCTGGAAGCAGATGGTCTGTTGGCGATTTGTATTCAACATGAGATGGATCACTTGCTCGGTAAACTCTTCGTAGATTACTTGTCTCCGTTAAAACGACAGCGTATTCGCCAAAAAGTCGAAAAAATTGACCGAATAAGAGCCAAGGCTAAGTAAATTTTATCATTACAGGAAATAACAGTGTCTGATTCTTTACGTATTATTTTTGCCGGAACCCCTGATTTCGCGGCTCACCATTTGGCGGCTTTATTAAAATCTCAACATCAAATTATCGGTGTACTCACTCAACCTGATAAACCGGCAGGAAGGGGTAAAAAACTGACACCAAGTCCTGTAAAAGTATTGGCTGAAGAATATCATCTCCCTGTTTTCCAACCAAAAACATTACGTACAGAAGAAAGCCAGCAATGGGTCATGGAACAACAAGCCGATATCATGGTTGTCGTTGCATATGGTTTGATCCTTCCCCAAGCGGTATTAGATATGCCACCTTTGGGGTGCCTCAATGTTCATGGTTCTTTATTACCTCATTGGCGCGGTGCTGCACCAATTCAACGTGCTATCTGGGCTGGAGATAAAGAAACGGGGGTAACAATCATGCAAATGGACGCAGGCCTTGATACAGGCGATATGCTGTTAAAAGCAACCTGCCCAATTACAAACGAAGATACTACTGCGAGCCTGTACGACAAACTTGCCGATATCGGCTCCGATGCATTGCTTAATACATTAAGCCTAATAACTTCGGGTAATAGTCAGCCGGAAAGTCAAAATAATATTCTGGCTACTTATGCTGAAAAACTCAGCAAAGATGAAGCAAGAATGGATTGGAATTTATCAGCGACTCAGCTCGAACGTTGTGTGCGTGCATTCAACCCTTGGCCAATAAGCTATTTCTTTATTGATGAACAACCCATTAAAGTCTGGGAGGCTTATGCTATTGATGGTAAATCTAACCAAATCCCAGGAACAATTCTTCACGCCGATAAAAAGGGTATCCAGGTCTCTACAATTGATGGGATATTGAATATTACTCAATTGCAGCCCCCGGGCAAAAAAGCAATGTCAGCTGCCGATTTATTAAATTCTAAGCGCGAATGGTTCACTCCGGGTAACAAAATCAACTAACATTCATTGCCTGTATGGTGTCAGCATACGGGCATCTTCTCGCTTTACTACTATTATGCTGATGAAACTCAGCTTTTGACCATGCCATGAAAAATACATATAACCTGCGAAGCATCGCTGCAAAAGCGATTAGCCAAGTGCTGGAGCAAGGACAGTCACTTAGCACTGTTATACCCGAACTCCAACAAAAAGTATCCGATAAAGATAAAGCTCTCCTACAGGAACTCTGCTTTGGTGTAATGAGAGTTTTACCTCAGCTGGAATGGCTTATAGCCCAATTAATGGCAAAGCCATTGAAAGGTAAGCAACGCATTTTCCACTATTTGATCATGGTTGGAATGTATCAACTTACTTATACACGTATACCTGCACATGCAGCGATCGCAGAAACAGTTAATGGGACAATCAGTTTAAAACGTCCACAATTGAAAGGACTCATTAATGGCGTTCTTCGACAATTTCAGCGTCAGCAAGAAGAGTTAGTCGAAAAATCTAATGATGTCGGTCACTATTTACATCCCAAATGGCTATTAACTCGTATTCAAAAAGCTTACCCTCACAATTGGCAATATATTGTCAGTGCAAATAATCAAAAACCACCAATGTGGTTACGTGTCAATCAGATACATCATTCTACAAATCAATATTTTTCTTTGCTGCAAAAAGCCAATATAGACGCAGAATTAGATACAGATCATCCCAACGCAATTCGTCTATTGAGTCCTTATCCTGTCAATATACTGCCAGGTTTTGATAAAGGCTGGGTTACGATTCAGGATCGTTCTGCACAAGGCTGTGCTGAATTATTAATGCCATGTGATGGAGAAGAAATACTTGATCTTTGTGCTGCACCAGGCGGCAAAACAACTCATATACTTGAGATGGCACCAAACGCCAAAGTACTTGCCGTTGATATTGATGAGCAAAGAATTAAGCGTGTGGAAGAAAACTTACAACGCCTTAATTTAAATGCTGTCATTAAAACAGGTGATGGGCGTTTCCCACACAAATGGGCTAACGGAGAACAATTTGATCGCATTCTTCTTGATGCACCATGCTCAGCAACAGGTGTGATCCGTCGCCATCCAGATATAAAATGGTTACGAAGAAATGAAGACATCGATCAGTTAGTGACGCTTCAAGCAGAAATACTTGATGCTATTTGGCCATACTTAAAAAAAAGTGGAACTCTGGTTTATGCCACATGCTCAATTTTACCTGATGAAAATAGCGAGCAAATTAAAGCATTTTTAAAACGCAATCTGGATGCCAAACTCTCTGAAACAGGTACACAAGAGATCCCTGGGATACAAATTACTCCCGAGATAACAGGCGGTGATGGCTTCTTTTATGCTCGATTGACTAAGCAATAATAGAATAGCTTTTCTCTCGCTCTATCGGGCGAGAGAATGTAATGACTTTGCTAAAATAGCAAAATAATTGCAACTTCTAACACATAAAGAGAGTAGCTATGAAGATAATTATTCTGGGTGCTGGTCAGGTTGGTGGAACATTAGCTGAAAACTTAGTTGATGAAAACAATGACATTACTGTTGTTGATACCAATACAGATCGTTTACGCCAGTTACAGGACAAATTCGATCTGCGAGTTGTGAATGGGCATGGTTCTCATCCCAGAGTTTTAAGGGAGGCAGGTGCAGAAGATGCTGATATGTTAGTTGCTGTTACAAATTCAGATGAAACCAACATGATCGCATGCCAGATCGCCTATTCTCTATTTAATACACCAAATAAAGTCGCTCGGATCCGTTCATCAGAATATATTAGGGAATCAGAAAAATTATTTAAGCCCGGTGATATTCCTATCGATTATCTGATATCTCCAGAGCAGTTAGTTATCGACTATATCTACAAATTAATCCAATATCCCGGAGCATTACAGGTTGTTAACTTTTCTGAAGGCCGAGTCAGTATTGTTGCAGTAAAAGCTTATTATGGTGGTTCACTTGTAGGGAATGCATTATCTTCTCTTCGCGAACATATGCCGCATATTGACAGCAAAGTTGCCGCAATATTTCGACAAGACCGTCCAATCAGGCCACAAGGCTCTACCGTTATTGAGGCTGGCGACGAAGTATTTTTTGTTGCTGCATCACAACATATCAGAGCAGTAATGAGCGAGTTGCAGCGTCTGGAAAAACCATACAAACGTATCATGATTGTTGGAGGCGGAAACGTCGGTGCGGGTTTAGCCTTACGCCTTGAAAAAGATTATAGCGTTAAGCTTATTGAGCATAATCAAGAAAGAGCAACTGAACTTGCAGAGCTATTACACGATACTATAGTGTTCTATGGTGACGCTTCTGATCAGGAGCTACTTGCAGAAGAACATATTGAGCAAGTCGATGTTTTCATTGCATTAACTAACGATGATGAAGCTAATATCATGTCAGCCATGCTTGCAAAACGAATGGGTGCCAAAAAAGCAATGGTGCTTATCCAACGTAGTGCATATGTTGATTTAGTTCAAGGTGGTGTCATTGATATCGCTATCTCACCTCAACAGGCCACAGTATCTGCATTACTTGGGCATGTTCGCAAAGCCGATATCGTTAGTGTATTTTCATTAAGGCGAGGTGTTGCTGAAGCTATTGAAGCGATTGCTCATGGTGATGAACATACTTCCAAAGTAGTTGGGAGAAAAATAGGAGATATAAAACTTCCCTCAGGAACAACCATTGGCGCCATTGTCCGCGGAGAAGAAGTCATCATTGCTAATGATTACAGCATTATTCAACAAGGCGACCATGTAATCATGTTTATTACAGATAAAAAATTTGTTCCTGAAGTTGAAAAGCTATTCCAACCAAGCCCATTCTTTCTATAAATCACTTACACGGCTACCAATTCAGAAATATTTGTACTCAGAAAACTAGAAGGCCAATGATAATAACTTGAAAAAATTATTATCATTGGCCTCCCAACCACTTCCTTTCCCATGTTTTGCTTTACGATTATAACTTCCTTTACCTTTTTTATTTTTTTCTACTCGCTGCCTGAACAGAGGGTCATGTAAAAGAGCTTCTATAGCATTATCTTTGATAACGCCTTTTTTATGCCGATATGTTGTCATAGTGACCTCAAAATATGGTTATTTGAATAAATATAGCTTATCAATAGTACTCTTAATGCACAAAAGAATAAAGAAAAATCACTTCTTCGTAGCCCCTTCTTCTAATATTTCCAATATTGAACAATAGGTACTGATATGTGCGCTTCCGCAACAAGCATCGCTTAACATTTTTAAAGAATCGCGCATTTTTTGCATTTCTAATAATTTTTCTTCTATTTCCTGTAATCTAGTATCAACAATTCGCTTAGATTCTTGGCAGGTATGATGTTCAGGATCAACGCGGATAGACAATAACTCTACAATTGTCTCTAATGTAAAACCTAATTGCTTTGCATAGCGAATAAAACGTAACCGCTGTAAATCCTGTTTTGTATAAAGCCTATAACCACTTTCTGTTCTTTCTTCGTGCTCCATCAATCCCTGTTTCTCATAAAAACGAACAGTATCAGGAGTAACATTCGCTAGCTTCGCCAATTGACCAATACGATACATGGTAGCCTCTCATCAAACAGGGAAATAAAATCAATACTACCAGAATAGATTAATAAATCATCGCCGGATGTTCTACTGTCAGCTAGAAATCAAAAAGTAATGGAGAAGATAAGAAGAGATAATGGCGGGAAGAATCAAAAGGCGATAAAAAACCGGGTATTATCCCGGTTTTTTATGCTTCTACAGATTACTCTGCAGCTGCTGCTTCTGTCTGAGACTCAGCGGCGCGGTCAACAAGCTCGATGTATGCCATCGGTGCATTGTCACCTGCACGGAAGCCACACTTCAGAATACGAGTGTAACCACCTGCGCGGCTCGCAAAACGCGGGCCCAGTTCATTAAACAATTTTGCCACGATCTCGTTATCACGAGTACGGGCGAATGCCAGACGACGATTAGCTACGTTGTCGGTCTTGGCAAGAGTAATCAGCGGCTCAACGACGCGACGCAGTTCTTTCGCTTTAGGCAGAGTCGTCTTGATGATTTCATGACGAACCAAAGAACCTGCCATGTTACGGAACATAGCTTGGCGATGGCTGCTGTTGCGGTTCAATTGACGACCACTCTTACGATGGCGCATGACCTTATCCTTCTCAGTAAAACCTTAACCTGTGATCTAGTTATTCATCAGCAATACTTGCTGGTGGCCAGTTTTCCAAGCGCATGCCCAGAGAAAGTCCACGTGAAGCCAGTACGTCTTTAATCTCAGTAAGAGATTTTTTACCCAGATTAGGTGTTTTAAGTAACTCAACCTCAGTACGCTGTACCAGATCACCGATGTAGTGGATAGCTTCTGCCTTAAGGCAGTTAGCAGAGCGGACAGTCAATTCCAGATCGTCAACAGGGCGCAGCAGTATCGGATCAAATTCAGGCTTCTCTTCTTTAACTTCTGGTTGACGTACGTCACGTAAATCAACGAAAGCCTCCAGTTGTTCAGCCAGAATAGTAGCTGCACGGCGAATCGCCTCTTCAGGATCGATTGTACCGTTAGTCTCCATCTCGATAACCAGCTTATCCAAGTCAGTACGCTGTTCTACACGAGCTGCTTCAACATTGTAGGCAATACGCTCTACTGGGCTATAGCAAGCATCTACTAACAAACGACCGATAGGGCGCTCATCTTCTTCCGAATGAATTCGGGCAGAAGCCGGCACATAACCACGACCGCGCTGAACTTTAATACGCATGCTAATGGAAGCGCTTTCGTCAGTCAGATGGCAGATTACGTGCTGCGGCTTGACGATTTCGACATCACCATCATGGATGATGTCGGCTGCAGTCACAGGGCCAATGCCAGATTTATTCAAGGTAAGGATGACTTCATCTTTGCCCTGAACTTTCACCGCCAGCCCTTTCAGATTGAGGAGAATCTCCAGGATATCTTCCTGTACACCTTCTTTGGTGCTGTACTCATGCAGTACACCATCAATCTCAACCTCAGTCACCGCACAACCCGGCATAGACGAAAGCAGAATACGGCGCAGTGCGTTGCCAAGAGTATGGCCAAAGCCACGCTCTAATGGCTCAAGGGTCACCTTGGCGTGCGTCGAACTGACTTGCTCGATATCTACCAGGCGCGGTTTTAGAAACTCTGTCACAGAACCCTGCATTGTGTCCTCTCTTTGGTGCTAAGCTTTACTTAGAGTAAAGCTCGACGATCAGGTGTTCGTTAATGTCAGCGGATAGATCAGTACGTTCAGGATTACGCTTGAACACACCTTCCATCTTCGCAGCATCAACTTCCAACCAAGTTGGTTTCTCACGCTGCTCAGCCAGCTCTAAAGCTGCCTTAATACGAGCCTGCTTTTTCGCTTTTTCACGAACGCTGACTACGTCATTCGGGGATACCTGATAAGAAGCGATGTTAACAACGCGACCATTTACCATGATAGCCTTGTGGCTCACCATCTGACGTGATTCAGCACGAGTCGCGCCAAAACCCATACGATAAACGACGTTATCTAAGCGACCTTCCAGCAAAGTCAGCAGGTTTTCACCTGTGTTGCCTTTCAGACGAGTAGCTTCTTTATAGTAGTTACGGAATTGACGTTCCAGAACACCGTAAGTACGACGAACTTTTTGTTTTTCACGTAACTGAACACCGTAGTCAGACAGACGCGGTTTGCGTGCGCCGTGCTGGCCTGGTGCTTGTTCTAACTTACACTTGGTGTCAATCGCGCGAACGCCAGACTTCAGGAAAAGGTCTGTACCCTCGCGACGGCTCAGCTTGAGCTTAGGACCCAAATATCTTGCCATTTTCTTTCTCCAACAATCCTAAAAACGAAGACGTATTAAACGCGACGTTTTTTCGGTGGACGACAACCGTTATGAGGGATCGGAGTCACATCAGTAATATTAGTGATGCGGAAACCAGCCGCGTTCAGTGCGCGAATAGTTGACTCACGGCCCGGACCAGGTCCTTTAACCATAACTTCCAGGTTCTTAATTCCGTATTCTTTTACTGCTTCAGCACAGCGTTCTGCTGCAACCTGAGCTGCAAACGGAGTAGATTTACGAGAACCTCGGAAACCGGAACCACCGGCAGTTGCCCAACCCAAAGCGTTACCCTGACGATCAGTAATAGTAACGATGGTGTTGTTGAAAGAAGCATGGATATGAGCCACACCGTCAGAGACTTGTTTTCTTACACGCTTACGTGCACGAATAGGTGCTTTTGCCATTATTCAATACCCCGATTATTTCTTGATCGGCTTACGCGGACCCTTACGGGTACGTGCATTGGTCTTAGTACGCTGACCGCGAACCGGCAGACCACGACGATGACGTAAACCACGATAGCAACCAAGATCCATCAGACGTTTGATACTCAGGGTTACTTCACGACGCAAATCACCTTCTACAACGTATTTAGCAACTTCGTCACGCAGCTTGTCAATTTGCTCTTCAGACAGCTCACTGATCTTAACATTTTCAGCAATACCCGTTGCTGCACAGATAGCCTGTGAGCGGGTTTTACCGATACCGTAAATCGAAGTTAATGCGATTACAGTATGTTTCTGATCAGGAATGTTAATGCCTGCTATACGGGCCACTATGCACTCCTACAATATTTATTCACTGCAACACCATTCTGAAAAGCCCGTTTTCAGGATACTCAAATAATGTTGCTGTCAGATAAAAAGATTGGCTGGCTAATTTAGCCAGCTCAACCCAACTTTGCAAGAAAAATATGCGATTAATTAGCCTTGGCGCTGTTTATGCTTAGGCTCTGCACTGCAAATCACACGAACGATACCGTTACGTTTAACGATTTTGCAGTTACGACATAATTTCTTGACGGAAGCACGAACTTTCATTTTTACTCTCCGTAACTTCTCAAGCAAACCGATTAGCGGTTATATCCTTTCAGGTTTGCCTTCTTCAATGCAGACTCATACTGACTCGACATCATCAGAGTTTGCACTTGAGCCATAAAGTCCATGATGACGACGACTACAATCAGTAGGGAAGTACCACCAAAATAGAATGGAACTTTCATTGCATCACGCATGAACTCCGGGATTAAGCAGATAAAAGTAATATATAACGCACCAACTAAGGTTAGACGAGTCATTACTTTATCGATGTACTTAGCCGTTTGCTCTCCCGGACGAATTCCTGGTACAAATGCACCGGACTTCTTCAGGTTATCTGCCGTTTCTCTTGGATTGAACACCAAAGCCGTATAGAAGAAACAGAAGAAGATGATTGCAGATGCATACAATAACACATAAAGCGGTTGACCTGGCTGCAAATACATAGAAATAGTTGTCAACCAATTCCAGTTTGCTCCGCTACCAAACCAAGAGGCTATAGTACCAGGGAACAAAATAATACTGGAAGCAAAAATTGCAGGGATGACCCCAGCCATATTCACTTTCAACGGTAAATGTGTACTTTGTGCTGCAAAAACTCTACGACCTTGTTGACGTTTGGCATAGTTAACAACGATACGACGTTGACCACGCTCCATGAAA
Source organism: Xenorhabdus sp. PB30.3 (assembly GCF_963895965.1). Taxonomy (NCBI): domain Bacteria; kingdom Pseudomonadati; phylum Pseudomonadota; class Gammaproteobacteria; order Enterobacterales; family Morganellaceae; genus Xenorhabdus; species Xenorhabdus sp. PB30.3. Next base: position 13,342 of record NZ_CAWQMW010000159.1, read on the forward strand.
ACAACGAAGAAAGTTACTGCAAACACTAAAACTGCAACCAACAGCAACAGGAGGAAGTGCAGATCGCCTTGCCGAGCTTGCTCGATGGTGTGACCAATTGCAGGCGGAAGGCCCGCAACGATACCAGCAAAGATTATGATTGAAATACCGTTGCCGATACCTCGTTCAGTAATCTGCTCACCTAGCCACATCAAGAACATAGTTCCTGTGACCAAACTTACAACAGCCGTGAAATAGAATGCAAAACCTGGATTAATAACCAGCCCTTGCATCCCAGGCATATTCGGTAACCCAGTTGCAATACCTATTGACTGGAATATTGCCAGCACTAATGTGCCATAACGGGTGTACTGACTGATCTTACGACGACCAGCTTCCCCTTCCTTCTTAATCTCTGCTAAACGGGGGTTAACCACAGTCAGCAACTGGATAATAATAGATGCAGAAATATACGGCATTATACCCAGTGCAAAGATAGAAGCACGGCTTAAAGCACCACCAGAGAACATGTTGAACATTTCAATGATGGTGCCTCTTTGCTGTTCGAGCAATTTGGCAAGCACAGTGGCATCAATACCAGGGATTGGAATAAAAGAGCCAATACGGAAAACAATCAGAGCTCCAATAACAAACAAAAGTCTGCGTTTTAACTCACCTAATCCGCCTTTAGCACTTTGAAAATCTAATCCTGGTTGTTTAGCCATCTGTTACTTATTCCTCAATTTTACCGCCAGCAGCTTCAATTGCAGCACGGGCGCCTTTAGTAACACGCAAGCCACGCACAGTTACTGCGCGATTGACTTCGCCAGAAAGCATAACTTTCGCGAACTCAATTTGAGGGCCAACAATGTTAGCAGCTTTCAGTGCATTCAGATCGATAACATCGCCTTCAACACGAGCAAAATCAGACAGACGGATTTCGGCTGTAATCATTGCCTTACGTGAAGTAAAGCCAAATTTTGGCAGACGACGGTACAGAGGCATCTGGCCGCCTTCGAAACCACGACGTACGCCACCGCCAGAACGAGATTTCTGACCTTTGTGACCACGGCCGCCAGTTTTACCCAGACCAGAACCGATACCACGACCTACACGTTTAGGTGCGTGCTTGGCACCTTCAGCCGGAGACAGAGTATTTAAGCGCATCTGTTACTCCTCAACTTTAACCATATAGGAAACCAAGTTGACCATACCGCGAACCGCTGGTGTATCTTCGCGTTCAACAGTATGACCAATGCGACGCAGACCTAAACCAGTCAGAGTTGCCTTATGCTTAGGCAAACGACCGATTGAACTGCGAACCTGTGTAATCTTGATAGTCTTAGCCATGGTCATTACCCCAGAATTTCTTCGACGGATTTGCCACGCTTAGCTGCGACCATTTCTGGAGACTTCATGCTGTCTAAAGCATCCAGGGTTGCACGAACCACATTGATTGGGTTAGTGGAACCATAGGTTTTAGCCAGTACGTTACGAACTCCAGCTACTTCCAGAACCGCACGCATCGCACCACCTGCGATGATACCTGTACCTTCATGAGCAGGCTGCATGAACACGCGGGAACCGGTGTGTGCGCCTTTCACTGGGTGGTGCAGGGTGCCGCTGTTAAGTGCGACGGTTTTCATATTGCGACGTGCTTTTTCCATCGCTTTCTGGATCGCTGCCGGAACTTCGCGTGCTTTGCCGTAGCCAAAACCAACGCGACCGTTACCATCACCAACTACAGTCAGTGCTGTAAAGCTGAAAATACGGCCACCTTTAACGGTTTTAGATACGCGGTTTACCGCGATCAGCTTTTCCTGCAGTTCGCCAGCTTGTTTTTCGATGTGAGCCATCTTACACCTCTACCTTAGAACTGAAGGCCAGCTTCACGGGCAGCATCTGCCAGTGCCTGGACTCTACCATGATATTGGAAACCAGAACGGTCAAAAGATACGTTTTTGATACCTTTTTCCAGAGCACGTTCAGCAACAATTTTACCAACTACTGCTGCGGCTTCTTTGTTTCCAGTGAATTTCAGTTGTTCGCTGATAGCTTTTTCTGTTGTAGAAGCTGCCACCAGAGTTTCAGAACCATTTGGTGCGATAACCTGCGCATAAATATGGCGAGGGGTACGGTGTACCACCAGGCGAGTTGCACCCAGTTCCTGGAGCTTGCGGCGTGCGCGGGTCGCACGACGGATACGAGCTGCTTTCTTATCCATAGTGTTACCTTACTTCTTCTTAGCCTCTTTGGTACGCACGATTTCATCGGCGTAACGAACACCCTTGCCTTTGTATGGCTCAGGACGACGATAGGCACGCAGATCTGCCGCAACCTGACCAATCACCTGCTTATCAGCACCTTTCAGTACGATTTCAGTTTGTGATGGGCATTCCGCAGTAATGCCTGCAGGCAGTTGATGTTCAACCGGATGCGAGAAGCCTAAAGACAAACTAACAGTATTGCCTTTAACTGCTGCACGGTAACCAACACCTACCAGTTGGAGCTTCTTAGTGAAGCCTTCGTTAACACCGATAACCATTGCATTCAGCAGAGAACGAGTTGTACCCGCCTGTGCCCAAGCATCTGCAAAACCTTCGCGTGGAGCGAAAGTCAGCTGGCTATCTGCATGTGTAACTTCAACTGCGCTGTGGATTTCACGACTCAATTCGCCGTTTTTACCCTTAATCGAAATAACCTGACCGTTGAGTTTAACCTCTACGCCGGCAGGAATGACGACGGGTGCTTTTGCAACACGAGACATTCTTTCCTCCCGAATTAAGCTACGTAGCAGAGAATCTCGCCACCCAGACCAGCCTGGCGAGCTGCACGATCAGTCATTACACCTTTAGAGGTAGAAATAACAGCGATACCCAAACCAGCCATAACTTGTGGCAGCTCATCTTTTTTCTTATAGATGCGCAGACTTGGGCGGCTTACACGCTGGATGCTTTCTACAACAGCCTTACCTTGGAAGTACTTCAGAGTAACTTCCAGTTCTGGCTTGGTGTCGCCTTCGATTTTAAAATCTTCAATATAACCTTCTTCCTTCAGCACTTTGGCAATTGCCACTTTCAGCTTGGAGGAAGGCATGGTGACCGCAACTTTATTCGCGGCTTGACCGTTACGGATACGGGTCAGCATATCCGCGATCGGATCTTGCATGCTCATCTGTCTTTACTCCCGTGATTCAATTGGTGACAATTACCAGCTAGCCTTTTTAAGGCCCGGGATTTCACCGCGCATAGCGGCTTCACGGACTTTAATACGGCTCAACCCAAACTTCCGCAAAAATGCATGCGGACGCCCAGTTTGACGGCAGCGGTTACGCTGACGGCAAGGGCTGGAATCACGTGGCAGTGTTTGCAGCTTGAGAACAGCATTCCAACGATCTTCATCAGATGCGTTTACATCAGAGATGATCGCTTTCAGTTCAACGCGTTTTGCGAAGAATTTCTCAGCTAATTTCGCACGTTTTACATCACGTGCTTTCATTGATTGCTTAGCCATGAATACCCTGCCTTACTTGCGGAACGGGAAGTTAAACGCAGCCAACAGTGCGCGGCCTTCATCATCAGATTTCGCAGTAGTGGTGATGGTAATATCCAAACCACGTACACGATCCACTTTATCGTAATCGATTTCAGGGAAGATGATTTGCTCACGAACACCCATGCTGTAGTTACCGCGACCATCAAATGACTTAGCGGACAAACCACGGAAGTCACGAATACGTGGTACAGCAATAGAAATCAGGCGCTCAAAGAACTCCCACATGCGTTCGCCACGCAGGGTTACTTTACAGCCGATTGGATAGCCCTGACGGATTTTGAAGCCTGCAACTGACTTGCGTGCTTTGGTGATCAGTGGTTTTTGACCAGAAATTGCTGCCAGATCAGCTGCTGCATTGTCCAGCAGTTTCTTGTCAGCGATTGCTTCACCAACACCCATATTCAGGGTGATCTTCTCGACCCGAGGGACTTGCATGACAGAATGGTAACCAAACTGACTCATCAGTTTCTGGACTACCTCGTCTTTGTAGTAATCATGCAGTTTCGCCATCGTATACTCCAAATTACTTGATAGTTTCGTTGTTAGATTTGAAGAAACGTACTTTTTTGCCGTCTTCGAATCTAAAACCTACACGGTCAGCCTTGCCGGTTTCTGCATTAAAGATTGCAACGTTAGAAACCTGAATTGCTGCTTCTTTTTCAACGATGCCACCTGGTTGGTTCAGAGCCGGAACTGGCTTCTGATGTTTTTTAACCAGATTGATACCTTCAACGATAATTTTACCAGAAGAAAGAACCTGTTTTACTTTACCGCGCTTACCTTTGTCTTTACCAGTCAGCACGATAATTTCGTCATCACGACGGATTTTCGCTGCCATTGCCTGCTCCTTAGAGTACTTCAGGTGCCAGAGAGATAATTTTCATGAACTTTTCATTACGAAGTTCACGAGTTACCGGCCCAAAAATACGCGTACCGATAACCTGCTCACTATTGTTGTTCAACAATACGCAAGCGTTGCTATCGAAGCGAATGACAGAACCGTCCGGGCGACGAACACCCTTCTTGGTGCGCACCACTACCGCTTTCAGGACATCACCTTTCTTGACTTTACCACGAGGAATCGCTTCCTTGATGGTGATCTTGATGATATCACCGACATGTGCGTATCGACGGTGCGAGCCACCTAGAACCTTGATACACATTACGCGACGTGCACCGGAGTTGTCGGCCACGTTCAGCATAGTCTGTTCTTGGATCATTTTAGTGCTCCGCTAAATGTCAACTACTACTGAGCCACTTTATTTTTAAAGAAGCCGTTTTAATATCCCACACTACGAGGGCGCGGCATTATAACACCACATCTTCGCGATGGACAGAAAAATAAACGGCCCTGTTATTTTTTGAGCCGTTTATTTCTTATGAGATAGCGCCCTATTATAGAACCGCTTTCTCTACAACGCGAACTAAGGTCCAAGATTTAGTCTTAGACAGTGGACGGGTTTCGCGGATTTCCACTACATCGCCAATTCCACATTCATTGTTCTCGTCATGTACGTGCAACTTAGTCGTACGCTTGATGAATTTACCATACAGTGGGTGTTTCACCTTACGTTCAATAGCAACAACAATGGATTTTTCCATTTTGTCGCTAACAACACGACCTTGCAGAGTACGGATTTTATCGGTCATTACGCACCCGCCTTCTCAGTCAGTAAAGTCTTAACGCGTGCAATATTACGACGCACTTGTTTCAACAGATGAGACTGTTGCAGCTGGCCGCTTGCCGCCTGCATACGCAGATTAAACTGTTCACGTAACAGGTTCAGCAGCTCAGTGTTCAGCTCTTCAACGCTTTTTTCGCGCAGCTCTTGTGCTTTCATTACATCACCGTCTTAGTTACAAAGGTGGTTTTGATAGGCAGTTTCGCTGCCGCCAGCTTGAACGCTTCACGGGCCAGCTCTTCAGACACACCGTCCATCTCATACAGGACTTTACCAGGCTGGATCAAGGCAACCCAATACTCTACGTTACCTTTACCTTTACCCATACGCACTTCGAGTGGCTTCTCGGTGATTGGTTTGTCTGGGAACACACGGATCCAGATTTTACCTTGACGCTTAATTGCACGGGTCATAGCACGACGTGCCGCTTCGATTTGACGAGCAGTCAAACGACCACGGCCCACAGCTTTCAGACCGAAAGTGCCGAAGCTAACATCCGCACCGGCAGCCAGACCGCGGTTACGGCCTTTATGCACTTTACGGAATTTCGTACGCTTTGGTTGTAACATCAGCGACTCTCCTTACTTGCGGCCTTTACGCTGCTGCTTTTTAGGTTGAGCAGCCGGTTTTTCCGCCTGTTCAACAGCAGCCATACCACCCAGGATCTCACCTTTGAAGATCCATACCTTAACGCCGATTACACCATAAGTGGTGTGCGCTTCTGAAGTGTTATAGTCGATATCTGCACGCAGAGTGTGCAAAGGTACACGACCTTCACGATACCATTCAGTACGCGCGATTTCAGCACCGCCCAGACGGCCGCTTACTTCCACTTTGATGCCTTTAGCGCCCAGACGCATTGCGTTCTGTACAGCACGTTTCATAGCACGGCGGAACATAACACGACGTTCCAACTGTGAGCTGATGCTGTCAGCAACCAGTTTTGCGTCCAGTTCAGGTTTACGCACTTCGGCAATATTAATCTGCGCAGGAACGCCAGCGATGTCCGCTACAGCTTTGCGCAGTTTTTCTACGTCTTCACCTTTCTTACCGATTACGATGCCTGGACGAGCAGTGTGAATAGTCACACGGATGCTTTTCGCAGGACGTTCGATAACGATACGTGAAATAGATGCTTTAACCAGTTCTTTATTCAAGTACTGGCGAACTTTAAAGTCGCTGTCTAGGTTGTCAGCGAATTCTTTGGTATTCGCATACCAGGTAGAGTTCCAAGGTTTGACAATACCCAGACGAATACCATTAGGATGTACTTTCTGACCCATTGCTAGTCTCCAGAGTCTCAGCGATCGGACACAACCACAGTAATGTGGCTGGTGCGCTTCAGGATACGATCTGCACGGCCTTTGGCACGAGGCATAATGCGCTTCATGGTTGGACCTTCGTCTACGAAAATTTTCGCAACTTTCAGATCATCGATGTCAGCGCCATCGTTGTGTTCTGCGTTAGCAATAGCAGACTCAAGTACCTTCTTCACTAAACCAGCAGCTTTCTTGTTGGTATAGGTCAGAGTTTCCAGAGCTTGCGACACTTTCTTACCGCGGATCAGGTCAGCCACAAGGCGAACCTTCTGAGCAGAAGAACGAGCGTGGCGATGTTTAGCGATAGTTTCCATCTCTTCCTCCTACCTTAGCGCTTCTTAGCCTTTTTATCGGCCGCATGGCCGCGATAAGTACGGGTCGGCGCGAATTCACCCAGTTTGTGACCAACCATTTCGTCGGAAACAAAAACTGGAACATGCTGACGACCATTATGGACAGCGATGGTCAAACCGATCATGTTAGGAAAGATCGTTGAACGACGGGACCAAGTCTTAATAGGCTTTTTGTCTCCGCTTTCCACCGCTTTCTCTACCTTCTTCAGCAAGTGCAGGTCAATAAATGGACCTTTCTTGAGAGAACGTGGCATGGTTTATCCTCTAATTATTTTTTAGAACGGCGACGTACGATGTATTGATCAGTACGTTTGTTACTACGGGTCTTCTTACCTTTGGTCTGGATGCCCCATGGAGTTACAGGGTGTTTACCAAAGTTACGACCTTCACCACCACCGTGTGGATGGTCAACTGGGTTCATCGCCGTACCACGAACGGTAGGACGGATACCACGCCAGCGGCTTGCACCAGCTTTACCCAGAACGCGTAGCATGTGTTCTGCGTTACCAACTTCACCTAAAGTAGCACGGCAGTCAGCCAGTACCTTACGCATTTCACCAGAGCGCAGACGCAGGGTTACATAAGAACCATCACGTGCAACGATCTGAGCATAAGCACCTGCTGAACGAGCCAGCTGGCCACCTTTACCTGGTTTCATTTCTATGTTGTGAACAGTAGAACCAACCGGGATGTTGCGCATTGGCAGAGCATTACCAGCTTTGATTGCAGAATCTGCACCAGACTGGATTTGATCGCCAGCTTTCAGGCCTTTAGGAGCCAGAATGTAACGACGTTCGCCGTCCTTATACAGAACCAGCGCGATGTTTGCTGAACGGTTTGGATCATATTCCAGACGCTCAACAACAGCAGGGATACCGTCTTTGTTACGTTTGAAGTCAATCAGACGATAGTGCTGTTTATGGCCACCACCAATGTGACGAGTGGTAATACGACCATTGTTGTTACGACCACCAGTTTTGCTGTTTTTTTCTAACAGCGGAGCATAAGGTTTGCCCTTATGCAGCTCAGGGTTAACCACTTTAACAACGTGGCGACGGCCCGGAGACGTAGGTTTACATTTAACAATTGCCATTGTTCTTTACTCCTCCGACTTACTCAGCGCCGCCAACGAAGTCCAGGTTCTGGCCTTCTTTCAGGGTGACGTAAGCTTTTTTCCAGTCGCTACGACGACCAACACGCTGACCGTGGCGTTTAACTTTACCTTTAACCAGCAAAGTGTTCACAACCTCAACTTCGACTTCAAACAGTTTCTGCACAGCAGCTTTGATTTCTGCTTTAGTCGCGTCTTTCGCAACTTTGAGAACGATGGTGTTAGTTTTTTCCATCGCTGTAGAAGCTTTTTCAGATACGTGCGGCGCGCGCAGTACTTTCAGCAGACGTTCTTCACGGATCATGCCAGCATCTCCTCAACTTGCTTCACAGCTTCAGCAGTCATAACCACTTTGTCGAAGGCGATCAGGCTTACTGGGTCGATACCCGCAGCATCACGGACGTCAACTTTGTACAGGTTGCGAGCTGCTAAGAACAGGTTCTCATCAACTTCACCAGTGATGATCAGCACGTCTTCCAGAGCCATCTCTTTCAGTTTCTGTGCCAGCAACTTGGTTTTAGGTGCTTCAACAGAGAACTTCTCGACAACGATCAGACGATCTTGACGTACCAGTTCAGACAGGATGCTTTTCAGGGCACCGCGGTACATCTTTTTATTAACTTTTTGACTGTGGTCCTGTGGCTTCGCTGCGAAAGTTACACCACCAGAGCGCCAAATTGGGCTCTTAATTGAACCAGAACGCGCACGGCCAGTGCCTTTTTGACGCCATGGTTTTTTACCTGAACCAGAAACTTCAGCACGAGTTTTCTGAGCACGAGTACCTTGACGAGCACCAGCTGCATACGCAACAACTACTTGATGCACAAGCGCTTCATTGAAATCACGCCCGAAGGTAGTTTCGGAAACAGTCAGCGCGCTTTGCGCGTCTTTCAATACCAATTCCATTCCTATCTCCTCGACGTTACGCCTTGACAGCCGGTTTTACGATCAGGTTGCTGTTGGTTGCACCAGGTACAGCACCTTTGACCAGCAGCAGGTTGCGCTCTGCGTCAACACGTACTACATCCAGGCTTTGAACGGTTACACGCTCATTACCCAGTTGGCCTGCCATTTTCTTACCTTTGAACACCTTGCCCGGAGTCTGGTTCTGACCGATAGAACCCGGAACACGGTGAGACAGGGAGTTACCGTGCGTAGCATCCTGAGTACGGAAGTTCCAGCGTTTAACAGTACCCGCGAAACCTTTACCTTTAGATGTACCAGTAACGTCGACTTTTTTAACGTCAGCGAAAATTTCAACACTAATGCTTTGACCCACAGCGAATTCTGCATCTTCTTCAGACAGACGGAATTCACGCAGGATACGGCCAGCTTCAACGCCAGCTTTAGCGAAATGACCTGCTTCAGGTTTGTTAACGCGGCTTGCTTTTTTGCTACCAGTCGTTACCTGAATTGCACGATAACCGTCAGTCTCTTCGTTTTTAACTTGAGTTACACGGTTATTTTCGATTTCGATAACAGTTACAGGGATTGAAACGCCTTCTTCAGTGAAGATGCGAGTCATGCCCACTTTTTTACCGACTAAACCAATCATTGTTTCAACCTCTCAATCGCTCAATGACCTGATTAACCCAGGCTGATCTGCACGTCTACACCGGCAGCCAGATCCAGACGCATCAGAGCATCAACGGTTTTCTCGGTTGGCTCAACGATGTCAACCAGACGTTTGTGAGTGCGAATTTCGTACTGATCACGCGCATCTTTATTAACGTGCGGAGAAATCAGAACGGTAAAACGCTCTTTACGAGTCGGCAGCGGGATCGGACCACGAACCTGCGCACCAGTGCGCTTAGCGGTCTCTACGATTTCCGCAGTTGATTGATCGATCAAACGATGATCAAATGCTTTCAGGCGGATACGGATTCTTTGGTTCTGCATGAGACCAGAGCTCCAACTATTTTATAAACGTAAATAATTACTACTCACACCCATTTCGATTGATGGGGGAGTGTAATCGTTCAATATATAACCCCCATATCGGGAGTATTTTAATATGGCGGTAATTACCGCTCACACTGATAAAAATCAGCCTACGAAGTAGGTTAGCCCGCGCATTATACGTGAATCACTTCACAATGCAAGACAAGGATGAAATTTATTCAGATAAATAATAAAGGAAGGTAAAAATAGTCAGAAATGAACGCCCTATATGTATTTACAGGGCGTTAGCGTAATTCTATTCTTCTTCAATAATATGGGCCTGAATATAGTTTTGCATACCCATTCGTTTAATCAGTTCGAGTTGTGTTTCCAGCCAGTCTATATGATTTTCTTCATCTGCAAGAATTTCAATCATTAAGTCCCGGCTCACATAGTCGTGGATTGAATCAGCATATGCAATTGCTTCTCTCATATCCTGAGCACCACGTAATTCCAACGTTAGATCGGATTGCAACATCTCTTCGACATCCTCACCGATATTGAGTTTGCCTAAATCCTGTAAATTAGGGATACCTTCCAGAAATAAAATACGCTCAATATATCTATCTGCATGTTTCATTTCTTCAATAGATTCACGGTATTCAACATCATTCAGGCGCACTAATCCCCAGTTTTTAAACATACGGGCATGTAAAAAATACTGGTTTATGGCGACAAGTTCGTTACCAAGAAGTTTATTAAGATGGGCAATTATTTTTTTATCACCTTTCATAATCAATTCCTCCGCTTCCAGTACTTACAGTGTAGTACTAATTAAACAGAGTAATTGCAAGACAATTGTGCTTATTTTAAGCAACATTAATTATAAGGGGAAGCAAGGAGATTTCTTCATTGATTATTTCGCGGGCCTGACGTACACATTTTCCACAATCACTCCCCACAGGCACAAAGTTTTTCAGCTCTCTGATAGAACGAACATTCTGCTGTCTAACAGCATTACGTATGGCTTTATCACTTATTGCGTTGCAGAGACAGATATACATGGAACACTCTTCTAACTATTTATAATGTTATAACTAATTGTGTACTGATTAACGAACTTAATTAGGTTCAACAGCGGTTATAGCTATAAAATAAAGTATATTGTCAAATTGTAAATGTTAATCACTCTCATTTCAATTATTGTTTATGCTTTATTTCAATGAAAAATAAAGCTACTACTTTTTTCGATGGCACAAAAAAAAGAGGAGCTATCGCTCCTCTTTTTTAGAATTTTTTGCTAATCAAAGATTAAGCAATAACTTTAGCAACAACACCTGCACCTACAGTACGGCCGCCTTCACGGATTGCGAAACGCAGACCTTCGTCCATTGCGATTGGAGCAATCAGGTTAACTACCATGTTGATGTTGTCACCTGGCATTACCATCTCAACGCCTTCTGGCAGTTCGATAGTACCGGTTACGTCAGTTGTACGGAAGTAGAACTGTGGGCGGTAACCTTTGAAGAATGGAGTATGACGACCACCTTCATCTTTGCTCAGGATATACACTTCAGATTCGAACTGAGTGTGTGGGTGGATAGAACCTGGTTTCGCCAGAACCTGACCACGCTCAACATCATCACGCTTAGTACCACGCAGCAGAACACCAACGTTCTCACCCGCACGGCCTTCGTCCAGCAGTTTGCGGAACATTTCAACGCCAGTACAAGTTGTTTTCGTGGTTTCTTTGATACCAACGATTTCAACTTCGTCACCAACTTTAACGATACCACGCTCAACACGACCCGTTACAACAGTACCACGGCCGGAGATGGAGAATACGTCTTCGATTGGCAGCAGGAATGGCTTGTCAATGTCACGCTCTGGTTCTGGGATGTAAGTATCCAGTGCTTCAGCC
>NZ_CAWQMW010000160.1:0-24746 GCF_963895965.1 Xenorhabdus sp. PB30.3
TGGCTTCATATATTCAGGTATTGGACGAATGATTTTCTCACCTGTCTTGCTATTTTCTTTTGGGACAGTCCATAACATAGAATTCAAATTCCATTCTGAACATTTAGATAACCTGATCTCCCGTGTCCGACAGCCAAATACAACCAAAATTTTCAATAAATTATTATAATAAGGTAGGTAAATACCTGTATTTATGGAGTCCCATAATTGACCAAGTTCATGATCGTCTAAATATCGTTGGCCTTTATTTTGTTTTTTTCCAACATCCTGAATAGTTAAATCATCCAATACATGGCTGACTGAATACCTTCTTACCCGGCAAAATTTTAGAGCTTGCTTGCACAATTGAAATACAGAACCAGCAGCCACCGGAGCTTTCTTTTTTATTCTATCAAAGCATTGTAGCCAATATATTGTTTCGCAGTCAGACAATGCCATTTCACCAATATAAGGATAAATATGTTTTTCTAATTGCAGAATAAGGGTATCAATATTGACTCGGTTTTCTTTGCCGTAATGCTCTATCCAATATTCAATAGCGTCTTTCACAGTGACTGGTTTTAATGATTCCTGCATCACTAAGTTAAATTGCAGCTTTGGATCTTTACCAGATGCTAACCAACTACGACATTTATCCCGCGTTTCACGAGCTTGCTTGAGAGGCATATCAGGATAGCGCCCAATGGTAAGGCGGTTTAACTTTTTTCCATCAAGTCGGTACGTAAAAACCCAACTAACTCCACCAGCTTTAGATGCTTTGGCGCTCAACCCCGCACCATCGGCAAAAAATTCAATATTGCCCCTTTCTTTTCCGTACAGGGTTCTAAGTTTTTTGTCACTGAGCTTATTTAGTTCGGCAGCCATGATCGCTAAAAGTATTTATACAATTGTTTATACGTAGTGTGCTGCAAGAGGAGCAAAACGTCAATAAACACTGTAACAACATACAGTTGAATGATTAATTAATTATTTGATATTTATATAAAAATAATAATCATGGACAAACTTCAAAACACAAAGTAAATATATATAGTCTGCAATGATTTCAGATACATTTACGCTGTTTGCAGCGATTTCTTTGCAAACGTGCGAGGCTGTTCCCAATATTTCCAGAATGATAAGAGAGCAACCATGGCAAAACACATCATATTTTCCGCCACCGGCGGCCCAGAAGTACTCAAATATAGTGAATTTACCCCTGTTGACCCTGCGCCTGATGAAGTCCAAGTCGAAAATAAAGCCATCGGAATTAATTATATTGATACTTATGTCCGCAGTGGGCTTTACCCAACAGCAAGTCTTCCCAGTGGGTTAGGCACTGAAGCTGCCGGGATTGCCACAAAAGTTGGCTCGAATGTGTCATACATCAAAATCGGAGATCGTGTGGCATATGCTCAATCCGGTTTGGGTGCATATAGTGAAGTACATAATGTGCCTGCCAGCAAGTTAACTATTCTTCCTGATAGTATTTCATTTGAGCAGGCTGCCGCTTCCCTTTTGAAAGGGTTGACCGTTTATTACCTTTTCTATCAGACACATAAGATTCTTGAAGGTGAAACTTTTCTGTTTCATGCAGCAGCCGGTGGGGTGGGGTTGATTGCCTGCCAGTGGGCAAAAGCATTAGGTGCAAAATTGATTGGCACTGTCGGTTCAGATGAAAAAGCTCTCCTTGCTCAAAATGCAGGCGCGTGGCAGACCATCAATTATAATCGTGAAAATATTGTTGAACGCGTTTTGGAACTTACCAACGGACAAAAAGTTGATGTCGTTTATGATTCCGTCGGTCAGGCTACATGGCTGGATTCACTTGATTCTCTGGCACCAAGAGGGTTGATGGTCAGTTTCGGAAACGCTTCGGGTGCAGTAACCGGTGTAAATGTCGGGCTTCTCAACCAGAAAGGTTCTCTATTCCTTACCCGCCCTTCTATTAACGGTTATATCACTACGCGGGAAGAGTTAGCAGAAGCGAGCAAAACACTATTTGACTTCATTTCCAATGGAAAAATCAAAGTCGATGTGCCAGAAAACCAAAAATTTCCACTAAGCGAGGCAGTCAGGGCACACCAGATACTTGAAAACCGCGCAACTCACGGTTCCAGCTTATTGATCCCGTAATTTCTAAAACACCTGAGCGGATCACATCCGCTCTGTTACCATTCCCAGTGCTTTTTCAACAACCATAATATCCGAACCGGGTTTATGTGCGTTTTCGCTCAGATGACGACGCCATTGGCGCGCGCCGGGAATACCCTGAAAAATGCCCAGAATATGGCGGGTAATGTGGCCTAAATAAGTACCGTTTGACAATTCCTGCTCGATATAAGGATAAAGAGCTTTAATCACATCTACCGTATTCGTTACCTGAGCGTTTTCGTCAAATAATTCACGGTCCACATGCGCCAGAATCGATGGATTCTGATAGGCTTCCCGCCCAACCATCACACCATCAACATATTGCAAATGTTGTTTTGCTTCTTCCAAGGTCTTAATTCCACCATTAATGGAAAGCGTCAGTTGTGGAAAATCCTTTTTCAGTTGATAGACTCGAGGATAATCCAGCGGTGGAATTTCGCGGTTTTCTTTAGGACTCAAACCAGATAACCACGCCTTGCGCGCATGGATGACAAAATTATCACAGGCACTGTTTTGCACAACAATATCAATAAAATCGCACAGAAACGCGTAACTATCCTGTTCATCAATACCGATACGAGTTTTTACTGTTACTGGGATCTCCACCACATCCTGCATTGCTTTGATGCAATCCGCAACCAATGTAGCGTCCCCCATCAAACAGGCACCAAAACGACCATTTTGTACACGATCAGACGGACAACCAACATTCAGATTGATTTCATCGTAACCACGCACCTGCGCGATCTTAGCACACTGCGCCAATGCCTGAGGCTCACTACCGCCCAATTGCAATGCCAATGGGTGCTCCTGCTCGTTATAAGCCAGATAGTTTCCTTTACCGTGAATAATCGCACCTGTAGTGACCATTTCAGTGTAAAGCAAAGCTTCTTTACTTAGCAGGCGATGGAAGTATCGACAATGACGATCCGTCCAATCCAGCATCGGCGCAACGGAGAAGCGGGAAGGTTTGAATTTTCCGCTTTCATTTGGTATTTCAGTGAATTCACTAGATTTTTGTATCTGTATATTTTCGTGCATTTCAGGTTATTTCAAATGTGTTTAAATTAACAACACCTCACACCCTTCCTTCTAAAAAATGGGGAATTGCATGAGATGAGTATAAAATGTGGTCTACTATAGCATAGAAAAATGTTTCCACTCAGAGTGGCACTACATTAGGGAATCATGAGCTTTCAAAGATTGAGAGTTATCGCGGATGAATTTAACTTACCCAAGCAAAAATAACCCAAATAAGGTATTAAAATAAGTAACAATTTACAACTGTAAATAAAATTAGTATTGATAAAGATCAAGCTTGTGTTTTAACATTAGAGTCTTTGATATACAAGGAAAAAAAATGGACGCACCTAAGTACTCTGAGAAGTGGCAAGAACGCTTTGAGTTTTTTGAAAAAAATGGCTCACCAGCCTCCAAAAAAAATCGCGAAGAATATAGAAAATTACATTTTCTTAAAAAAATAAAAATAAACATGAATTTTTTCGCTTTTTTCTTTGGCATAATTTATTTTGTTATTATTGGCTTATGGAAAAAAGGATTAGTTTTATTTGGGCTTGTTTTTGCAACAGGATTTTCTCTAGGCGTTGTCCAATTAATACTGGACATTGAATTTTCAGATAGTATCTATAATGCAATTGGAATAGCATTTGCTGGACTAAATGGAATTGCAGCCAACTATGCCTATTATTTAAAAGAAAAAAAGGGTGATAATAGCTGGAATCCGTTCAAAGGCATATTTTTCGATGATAAATGACCTAAATTAAAACTATTTTCTAGAGATAGTGGTTATAAAATAACCACTACCTCTGCTTTAAAATATAATTTATCTCTTTATACAACCCCATATTTTCAAACTAAGACCAAAAATGTTCGTTTGGTTGCTAAATGACAATAATATCCAGAATTATAACTATCAATTAGGTAGATCCCTGCTCCAAGTTAAAAAACATGGTAATATTAAGCCATTAGCATCGTGTAGGTGTGAGAGGTGTAATGAAAACTACCAATCAAAAAAAATTACTGACGCAGGCTGAGGCAATCTGTCTGTCACGAGGGGTTCGTTTAACACCTCAACGCCTTGAAATTCTGCGCTTGATTTCAGCCCAGCCGGGTGCAATCAGTGCCTATGATTTGCTGGATCTGCTACGTGAAGTTGAGCCACAGGCAAAACCGCCAACTGTTTATCGAGGGTTAGAGTTTTTACTGGAACAGGGTTTTGTTCACAAAATAGAATCTACAAACAGTTATGTGGTGTGTCATCACTTTGAAGAGCCATGCCATACATCAGCAATGTTTCTTTGTGATAATTGTGGCTCTGTTACCGAGCAGGATGCTGAAGATATCGAATCAGCGATACAAAATTTAGCACAGCGTGCAGGGTTTCATTTGCGGCACAGTGTCATAGAAATCCACGGATTATGCTCTTCTTGTCATGACACAAACTCGTGTATGGAGTGAGTTCGAAATTACCTTATCAGGCGGTCATTACTGATGATGAATTCATTAATTTCTACGTCCCCGCATAAGCATGTGCTTCACGGGTACTACGAAAAATGACCGCCCAGAATGGGTAATGTATAATTATCCGCTTTTACAATCAGAACCAATCCCCGTTACGAATCACGCCAACTGCCAGCCCTTCAATGGTGAAATTCTGTTCGCGTAAATCCACAACGATAGGCTTAAACTCAGGATTTTCAGCAATCAGTTCTATCTTGTTTCCTGTTTGTTTGAAACGTTTTACTGTGACTTCATCTTCAATCCGTGCCACGATGACCTGCCCGTTATGAACATCCTGCGTTTTATGCACAGCGAGTAAATCACCATCCATAATACCGATATCCTTCATTGACATACCACGGACACGCAATAGAAAATCAGCATTCGGTTTAAATAATTCCGGATCCACTTTGTAATGGCTTTCAATGTGTTCCTGAGCCAATAGTGGTTCACCTGCAGCCACACGACCAATGAGTGGTAATCCAGCCCCTTCAGCTTCCTCTTCAAGCAGCAAACGGATACCTCTGGAAGCACCAGCGATAATTTCTATCACCCCTTTACGCGCAAGGGCTTTTAAATGCTCTTCTGCGGCGTTAGGTGAACGAAAACCAAGACGTGCGGCAATTTCAGCACGTGTCGGTGGCATACCCGTCTGCGAAATATGGTCACGCACCAAGTTATAAACTTCTTGCTGCCTGGCTGTTAATGCTTTCATTTCGCCCCCTGTTTGTTTATACAGTCTGACTGTGAGTATATACAGCTAAAATTGAATTGGGAACCAGTCAGAATGTAAAAGCCGCTAAATAACGATTTTTGACGAAAAATACACCACATTAACGGGTGAAATACGACCAACTAATTATCACCCAAATAAATAGTGCTAAGATCATGGCTAAAAATACCGCGGCTGAGCCCATATCCTTTGCCCGCCCCGATAGTTCGTGATATTCGCTGCCAATACGGTCTACAACCGCTTCAATAGCGCTATTCAGCATTTCCACAATAAGCACTAACATAACTGAACTAATGAGAAAAAGTCTCTCAAGTATGCCGAAATCAAAGGAGAATGCCACAATAGTTGCTAAAATAGCCAAAACTGCCTCCTGTCGGAATGCAGCCTCATTTTTCCACGCAGCTTTAATACCTTTTACTGAGTACCCAGCCGCTTTAATTATGCGGGTTAAACCTGTTGATTGGTTAGCCATAAAAATTTTCTTCAAGAATCATAATAGTTTTAAGATCATATAACTTTTAGTCTCTATTATTATCTTATTTACACAGATCTCAAAATCCGTTTCTGGTATGCTTGCCGCGCATTGCTAACAAGAGGCTTAAAGCAGTTATGTCAGCTTGGCGTAAAATATATTACAACTTATTGAATTTGCCGATAAAACTTTTAGTTAAAAGTAAACTTATTCCAACGGTTCCTGTTACGGAGCTGAGTCTTGATACGACTCGGCCTATTCTGTATGTGTTACCGTATCATTCAAAGGCCGATTTATTGACTCTGCGTCAACAGTGTCTTGCTCAGGATTTACCTGATCCGCTAGCGCCTTTGGATATTGATGATACACAGCTTCCAAGCTATGTTTTCATTGATGATGGTCCGCGTGTATTCAGTTACTATGCGCCTAAACATGAGTCTGTGAAGATTTTCCATTCTTATCTGGATTTACATCGCAGTAATCCTGATTTAGATATTCAGATGGTGCCTGTTTCTGTGATGTTCGGGCGCTCTCCCGGACGTGAAGGTCAGGAAACCAATACGGCTCCTCAGCTACGTCTGCTTAACGGGATCCAGAAGTTTTTTGCAATCCTGTGGCTTGGGCGAGATAGTTTTGTCCGTTTTTCCGCACCTGTGTCATTACGCAGTATTGCGGATGAACATGGCACAGATACAATTATTGCCAATAAACTCGCCCGCGTTGCACGGATACACTATTCCCGCCAACGTTTGGCCGCTGTCGGGCCACGTTTACCTGCGCGGCAAGATCTGTTCAGGAAGTTACTGGAATCAAAAGCGATTGAAAAAGCGATTGCTGATGAGGCTCGCAGTAAGAAAATTTCGCCAGAAAAAGCGAAACAGAATGCAATCAATATGCTGGAAGAGATTGCCGCTGATTTTTCCTATGAAACTGTTCGCATAACAGACCGTGTATTGAGTTGGACGTGGAACCGTCTCTATCAGGGCATCAATGTCCATAATGGCGAACGTATCCGCCAATTGGCTCAGGATGGTCATGAACTTGTTTATGTTCCATGCCATCGTAGCCATATGGATTATCTGTTGCTGTCTTATGTGCTTTATCATCAGGGTCTGGTTCCACCACATATCGCAGCGGGCATTAACCTGAATTTCTGGCCAGCCGGCCCGATATTCCGCCGTCTTGGTGCGTTCTTTATCCGCCGCACATTTAAAGGCAATAAACTTTATTCAACTATTTTCCGCGAATATCTGGGTGAACTGTTTTCCCGTGGTTATTCTGTTGAATACTTTGTTGAAGGTGGACGCTCGCGAACTGGCCGCTTGCTCGATCCGAAAACAGGTACGCTTTCCATGACATTGCAGGCAATGTTACGTGGTGAATCTCGGCCTATCACAATTGTGCCGATCTATATCGGTTATGAACATGTGATGGAGGTTGCAACTTATGCCAAAGAATTACGCGGTGCAACCAAAGAAAAAGAAGGCTTTTTCCAGATGGTCCGTGGGTTGCGTAAACTGCGTAATCTGGGGCAAGGTTACGTCAATTTTGGTGAACCAATCCCATTAGTACAATATCTGAACCAGCATGTTCCTGAATGGCGTGACGCCATCGATCCAATAGAAGCACAACGTCCGACATGGTTGACCCCAACGGTCAGCAAACTGGCGGATAATATTATGGTGAATATCAATAATGCCGCTGCTGCAAATGCAATTAATTTATGCAGTACAGCCTTATTGTCATCACGTCAGCGAGCACTTACTCGTGAGCAGCTTATTGAGCAATTAGATTGCTATATGCAGCTGATGAGCAATGTTACTTATACAAACGATGTCACTATTCCGGCCAAAACGGCAGAAGAGCTGTTGGATCACGCTTTACGGATGAATAAGTTTGAGGTCGAAAAAGACAGTCTTGGGGATATCATTATCCTGCCTCGTGAAAGCGCGGTACTGATGACCTATTATCGTAACAATATCCAGCACTTGTTGATCCTGCCATCCTTAATCGCCAGTATCGTGATGCATCATCGCCGTATTAGCCGCACTGAACTGCTCAGACAGGTAGAGCTGATTTATCCTCTGCTCAAGCAGGAACTGTTCATGCGTTACAGTAAGGCGGAATTACCTGATGTAGTGAAGACCTTGATTGATGAATTAGTGCGCCAACGCCTGATCTGCAATAAAGAGCAGGAAGTGCTGGTACTCAATCCTGAGCGTATCCGCCCACTACAACTGTTGGCGGCAGGTATCCGGGAAACACTGCAACGCTACGCCATCACACTTTCTTTACTGAATGCCACTCCGGATATCAGCCGTGGTGCACTGGAAAAAGAGAGCCGGATGCTGGCACAGCGTTTGTCAGTGCTGCATGGTATTAATGCACCGGAATTCTTCGATAAAGCCGTGTTCTCCTGTTCTGTTAATACCTTGCGGGAAGAAGGTTATATTCACGATAGTGGCAACATCGTTACCACAAATGCTCAGGCGCTTTATCAGGTATTGAGCGAACTGATGTCTCCCGAAATCCGTCTGACGATTGAAAGTGTCAGTATGCCTCCTGAACACAGTGATCAAGAGTCGACAGATGAAATTCAGGAATAACATACTGTTCTGAAACTTAACTACCACCTACTGAAGTAGGTGGGTTAGCGCACTTCGGTGCCGACGACTGAAAGTCGTCGAACCACGCACCTCGTAAACGCGCATAGGTCAAAACATTAAAGTCAAAGTCACCGTCTAAAGACGGTGGTTTTAACCTGTCATATGGAAAAATAAAATCTGGCAAATAGATAAACGGGCGGCCATAAAATGACCGCCCGTTTTGTTAAACCATTTGCTTTTAAAATACAGGGTTAAAAAACATAGCTGAAAAGAATGCCGAGGAATAAAACAAAGCCAACATAATTATTGTTCATGAATGCCTGAAAACATGGCTCACGACTACGGTCAAAAATCAGTTTTTGCTGATAAATAAAAAGCGCGCCAGCCAGCAATACGGTCCAGTAATACATCCCGCCTAAATTCACCAAACAGCCAACCACAATAAGAATTGCCAGCATGATGAGTTGCAAAATACCAATAATCAGCTTATCAAAACGCCCGAACAAAACAGCTGTCGATTTCACGCCAATTTTCAGATCATCATCACGATCGACCATCGCATATTGGGTATCGTAGATTACTGACCATATGACATTTGCCAGAAATAATAACCAGCATTCTAATGGTAAGGACTCACTTACCGCCGAGAAAGCCATTGGAATTGACCAGCCATAGGCAGCACCTAATACAACCTGTGGCAAGTTACTGACCCGTTTAACGAAAGGATACACACACGCCAGCCCTAATCCGGCAAAGGATAAGGCAATCGTCATTTTGTTCAGCGTCAAAACCAGTGCAAAAGAGATCAGCACGAGTATGCTAAATAAAATTTTGCACTCTTTCTCGCTGATATCACCACTGGGAAGCGGGCGAGACTTTGTCCTTTCAACATGTCCGTCAAATTTCCTGTCGGCAAAATCATTAATACAACACCCTGCTGCCCGCATGAAAAAGACACCCAGAGTGAAGACCAACAGGATATGTAAATTGGGTACACCTTTTGCTGCTATCCATAATGCCCAGTAGGTTGGCCATATTAGTAACAATACGCCAATCGGTTTATCAATACGCATTAAACGGCAATAGGCGCGCCATTTATTTTGCGTCATACTGACCTCCAATCTGTTTCTCCCTTATCTCTTATTTATTTAATTTTATATGCAGGTGATTCTGGCAAAAATATTTCTGTAAGTAATAATGGCTTTTCTGATAAACGCAGTAAAGATCGTCTCGCCCAACGCTGGCCCTGTAACCCTATTTGAATATAATCCCGCGTCAGGTTATTGCCACTAAAAAGGTAGCGCCCAAGTGGAACAGTTCCTAGATCCACCAGCTTTTTATCCGGTCCTGTTAATGTTTCTTTCGGGATCACTGTCCGTCCCAACAGCCACGGAATATTATCACCAAACAGGATAATTTCCCGTAGCCAGTATTTCTCACTTATAGGTAAGTGCTCACTTTCATCACCAAGCTCTTCAGCTGTAATAAAGCATTCCCGAAATGGTGTGACAGTGACATGATGGCAATGCTGTTCAAAACGACGAGTCATTGAACCAACTTCCATCAGCCAGTCCAGAATACTCTCAGGCGTGTTGGCTTCGTCAGTTGAAAGCCAGTGAATAGGAGTAGAAGTTAATATTGTGTCATTTGCCATGTCATTTTCCAATTGCGGAGAATATCAACTTCTCCGACAGCGCAACGAATGGGAAGTGAGGATATCATGTTACAGACCAATAAAATAAAAAGTTGATAACAAATTATGTAGATTGCAAAAAATATCCCCCCAATAAA
Organism: Xenorhabdus sp. PB30.3; assembly: GCF_963895965.1. Lineage (NCBI taxonomy): Bacteria > Pseudomonadati > Pseudomonadota > Gammaproteobacteria > Enterobacterales > Morganellaceae > Xenorhabdus > Xenorhabdus sp. PB30.3. The sequence continues at coordinate 10,256 of NZ_CAWQMW010000160.1, forward strand.
TAGTGTTATTGAGGGGATAGCTGATTATATAAAATGATAAATCAGATTAACGCCATTCTTTGAAACGATTAATCAGCCCGTTTGTAGAGCTGTCATGGCTATTTACGCTTTCTGAATCGTGGAGTTCAGGCAGGATACGGTTTGCCAATTGTTTCCCCAGTTCAACGCCCCACTGGTCAAATGAGAAAATATTCAGGATTGCGCCCTGAGCAAAGATTTTATGCTCATACATGGCAATTAATGCGCCCAGACTAAACGGTGTAATTTCACGTAACAGAATTGAGTTAGTCGGACGGTTGCCTTCAAACACTTTGAATGGCACAACATTTGCCACATCCTGTACATTCTTTCCGGCAGCAACAAATTCGGCTTCTACCTGAGCCTGAGTTTTACCAAAAGCCAGCGCTTCAGTCTGTGCAAAGAAGTTAGATAACAATTTACTGTGATGATCGCCAGTTGGGTTGTGGCTAATTGCCGGCGCAATAAAATCACATGGGATCAGTTTCGTTCCCTGATGGATAAGCTGGTAGAAAGCATGCTGACCATTGGTACCCGGCTCACCCCAGATAATCGGTCCGGTCTGATAATTCACGGGGCTTCCATTACGATCAATATATTTACCGTTTGATTCCATATTTCCCTGCTGGAAGTAAGCAGCAAAACGATGCATATATTGATCATAAGGCAGAATCGCTTCAGTTTCTGCGCCAAAGAAATTGTTATACCAGATGCCAATCAGCGCCAGAATAACCGGAATATTCTGTTCAGGAGCAGTTTGTGCAAAGTGCTTATCCATAGCATGGGCACCATTCAGCAATTGCTCGAAATTATCATATCCAATGGACAGGATAATGGATAAACCAATCGCAGACCAAAGGGAATAACGGCCGCCGACCCAGTCCCAGAACTCAAACATGTTTTGCGGATCAATACCGAACTTGCTGACTTCCTGTTCATTCGTTGAAAGTGCCGCAAAATGTTTGGCAACATGTGCTTCATCAACTGCACTTTGCAAGAACCAATCACGGGCAGAATGTGCGTTAGTCATCGTTTCCTGCGTGGTAAAAGTCTTTGATGCAATCAGAAACAGCGTGGTTTCCGGATCCAGAGACTTCAGCGTTTCCGCGATATGAGTGCCATCCACATTGGATACAAAGTGCATATTAAGGTGGTTCTTATAGGCTTTCAGCGCTTCTGTCACCATATATGGGCCAAGATCTGAACCACCAATGCCGATGTTGACCACATCAGTAATGGCCTTACCGGTATAACCTTTCCACTCCCCACCAATAATGCGCTCACTGAATGATTTCATTTTTGCCAGTACCGCATTGACCTGCGGCATAACATCTTCCCCATCAACCTTAATCGGAGAGTTACTGCGGTTACGCAAAGCAATATGCAATACAGCGCGATCTTCAGTACGGTTAATCTTTTCACCGGAAAACATGCTATGAATAGCCCCGGATAAATCAGTTTCTTTCGCCAGAGCCTGTAATTTATCCAGTGTTTCCGGGGTAATACGGTTTTTGGAATAATCCACCAGAATCTGATCGTCAAACGTGGCAGAGAATGTCGCAAAGCGCGCCTTATCCTGTTCAAACAAATCTCGCAGGTGAGTATCTTTTATCTGCTCAAAATGTTGCTGCAATGCTTTCCAGGCTTCGGTCTGGCTAGGGTTGATGTTTTTCATGAATAATGTTCTCTATCTACTGTAGATAAAAATAGGAATGCACAGGATTGTAACAAGTTAATACTGTGATGGTTCTCCTTTTCCTGTTACTGACTGATATTGGTCAAAATAAGCGATTATTTCCAGTCATAATTACATAGGCAAAAACGATAATCTCACTCTAATCATGAAAAATATTGATGCTTAATTAACAAATATTGACTCATTACCGCTAACCCGATATTTCTAATTGCCTATCTTTAAAACAGAAGGCTATCATCCATGAGTGCAGTATCTTCTCCCTCGTCGCAGTATATTGTTGCAAAATTCGGTGGTACCAGTGTGGCAGACTTTGATGCCATGAATAACTGTGCTGATATTATTCTGGCAAACAGAGATGTTCGCGTCGTCGTTTTATCAGCTTCCGCAGGTATAACCAATTTGCTGGTCACATTAGCTTCCGGCTGTAATAGTGATAAACGGGAGAAGTGCCTGAAACAGATCCGGGACATTCAATACGCCATTATCGGGCGACTGAATGAATCAGATGTGATTAAAGATGAGATTGACCGTCTGCTGGATAACATTGCTACATTGTCAGAAGCGGCTTCGCTCGCCACATCTGACGCCTTGACTGATGAGTTAGTCAGCCACGGTGAAGTCATGTCCACCCTGTTGTTTGTTGAATTATTACGTCAGCGCAATACGGATGTCGAATGGTTTGATATCCGCCGGATAATGCGTACCAATGACCAATTCGGACAGGCAGAGCCTGATACCACCCAGCTCAATATTCTGGCCGAACAACATTTGCAGCCACGCCTGAATAATACAATTGTTATTACTCAGGGTTTTATCGGCAAAGAAGAGAAAGGACGTACAACAACATTAGGGCGTGGCGGCAGTGATTATACCGCCGCATTGCTTGGTGAAGCGCTCGGGCTAAGGCGTGTGGATATCTGGACCGATGTTCCGGGAATTTACACAACAGACCCTCGGGTTGCCCCAACAGCTACTCGTATTGATAAAATTGCTTTTGATGAAGCGGCTGAGATGGCAACATTTGGTGCCAAAATTCTCCACCCGGCAACATTACTGCCTGCCGTTCGCTGTGGTATTCCTGTTTTCGTTGGTTCAAGTAAACAACCACAGGCAGGCGGTACACTCGTTTGCGACAGAACGGCAAACCCGCCCCGCTTCCGGGCACTGGCGCTGCGTCGCAAACAGACTTTATTAACTCTGCACAGCCTGAAAATGCTTCATGCAAGAGGCTTTCTGGCAGAAATTTTTATCCTGCTTTCACGCCATAATATTTCGGTGGATCTGATTACTACCTCAGAAGTCAGCGTTGCGTTAACACTGGATACAACAGGCTCCACCAGCACGAACGGTAGTTTGCTGACTAATGCCCTACTGACAGAGCTTTCAACACTGTGTCGTGTCGAGGTTGAAGAAGATTTGGCACTGGTGGCAATTATCGGCAATAAACTGTCACAGGCCAGAGGATTAGGCAAAGAGATCTTTGGCCCGCTGGAATCTTTCAATATCCGTATGATCAGCTATGGCGCAAGTAGCCATAATGTCTGCCTGCTTGTACCCGGACAAGACGCTGAAGAAGTGGTTCAAACCCTTCATAAAAACTTATTTGAAGAGTAATCAATACACCCGGGTATTCTCATTCCGTTACGATAATAAGAATACTCGCCATGCACATAAATTTCGTTTTCTTCCCGTGAAAATAACTTTTTATTCAAACAATTTTTCCAGCCAGACTGAGCTAATGTACTGACCATTTTTACTTGCATACTCTCTGAAAATACCCACTTCACAAAAACCAAATTTCTTGTGCAGCCCAATTGATGCTTCATTAGGCAGTGCAATACCTGATAGCGCACTATGTACATCTTGTGATGCTAATTCACTAAAGAGATGTTGATAAAGCGCGCTACCTACTCCTGTGTGTTTCATTGATGGTGCCAGATAAATACTGACTTCAACCGTTTTGTTAAATGCCTCTAAAGCTCGATAAGGCTGGGAACATGCAAAGCCCAAAACCGTTTGATCTTCAACTGCGACAAAAAGCTGGTAACGTGAGTCAGGTTGAAATTGTGAGAACCAAAGTTGCTTATTTTCTAATGTCATTGGCTCGGTTTCAAAACGGGCATTCGAGTTTGCAATGTAGTAATTAAAGATATCGACTATCTCAGATAAATGTTTTTGTTTGCCAAATGTGATTTTCAATATACTTTTTCCTTCACTCATCGGATGTGTTTTCCCACCCTTTATCATTCATAATAAGAAAACGAAAACAAATTCCATTTTAACTCTGCTTAGCCTTCCTATAAACAGAGGATAATTTAGAGGGAATCTTATGAATACCGCTATTGCCAATAAACGCCCTAAAAAAACTAAAATGACAGCCGGCGGTGCCGCAGCAGGCGGTCAGGTACAATCTTTAAGCCGAGGCTTATCCCTTTTGGAATTCATTTCTGATTCACAAAGTGGGGTCGCCCTGACTGACCTCGCTATTCAGGCCGGTCTTCCTAATTCGACTACCCACCGTCTTTTGACAACGCTACAACAGCATGGTTTTGTTCGGCAGGTTGGCGATCTGGGACTATGGGTGATTGCATCACATGCGTTTGTTGTCGGCAGCAGTTTTCTGCAAAGCCGCAATCTGATGGTACTGGTTCACCCAATTTTACGCCAGTTGATGGAAGATTCTGGCGAGACTATCAATCTTGCTATTTTCAATATTGATGAATATGAAGCGGTGATTGTCGATCAAGTGCAATGTAACGCACTGATGCGGATGTCCGCGCCTATTGGCGGTCAGTTACCCATGCATGCATCCGGTGCAGGTAAGGCGCTACTTGCGACACTGTCTGAACAAAAATGCCTGCAATTACTGCACAAAAAAGGGTTACACGCCTATACACAGCACACACATACTACCGCTGCCGCCTTAAAAGAGAACCTTGAACAGATCCGTAAGCAGGGTTTTTCACTCGATGATGAAGAACATGCTCTTGGGTTACGCTGTATTGCTGCCTGCATCTATGATGAGCACCATGAAGCGTTTGCCGCTATTTCTATCTCCGGCCCGATATCACGTATCTCTGATGAGCGTGTGACTGAGCTGGGTGCCCTTGTTATGCGGGCAGCGAAAGAGATAAGTCGGGAATATGGCGGTAATAAGTAAAACTTCTGCTAATTTCACTTAAAAAGCAGACTTACTGATTAGCTGTTACGTTTCAGCTTATAAATTGATATAGATCACAGATAAGGTGTGTTGAAGACAAAAGTTGATTGCATCCTTTGTTTATTGCATTAAAAATGTTACCGGTAACAAACAGTGAGAGTATGTGCTAGATACATTCCATATGGTGTAGGAAGCAAGTGCCTGGAGCAATCATCATGACAACACCCCAAAACAGTACGACGATCAATAAAACCGTCGAACGGATCACTCAACGTATCATTGAACGTTCTAAAGAGACGCGTAACCGTTATCTGGCGCATATTGAGTCTGCTCGTTCAAAAACCGTCCATCGCTCTCAACTGGCATGCGGGAATCTGGCTCATGGTTTTGCTGCCTGTCAAAATGACGATAAAGTCGCATTAAAGAATATGGTGCATAACGATATCGCCATTATCACTTCTTACAATGACATGCTCTCCGCTCATAAACCTTATGAAAACTACCCACAAAAATTAAAAGATTCCTTACATGCAGTCGGTGCTGTCGGTCAGGTTGCGGGTGGTGTTCCTGCCATGTGTGATGGTGTAACACAAGGGCAGGATGGAATGGAGTTATCCCTACTCAGCCGTGATGTCATCGCAATGTCCGCGGCTATCGGGCTTTCCCATAATATGTTTGATGGCGCTCTGTATCTGGGGATCTGTGACAAAATTGCACCGGGGCTGGTCATGGCTGCACTGTCATTCGGCCACTTACCTGCTGTTTTTGTTCCCTCAGGGCCGATGACCAGTGGCTTACCGAATAAAGAGAAAGTCCGCATCCGCCAGTTATATGCTGAAGGTAAGGTTGATCGTCTGGCGTTACTGGAAGCAGAAGCAGACTCTTACCACAGTATCGGTACCTGTACTTTCTATGGCACAGCCAATTCCAACCAAATGGTCATGGAAGTAATGGGACTGCATTTACCCGGAGCTTCTTTTGTCCATCCGGATACGCCATTACGTGATGCCTTAAACGATGCCGCTGCACGCCAGATCACTCGTCTGACTGAAAATTCAGGTAATTATCTCCCTCTGGGACAAATGGTTAATGAGAAAGTGATCGTCAATGGCATTATTGCACTGCTGGCAACCGGTGGTTCAACAAACTTGACCATGCACTTGATCGCAATGGCAAACGCAGCCGGAATTATCATTAACTGGGATGATTTTTCTGAACTATCAGATGTCATCCCGTTGTTATGCCGTATTTACCCCAACGGGCCTGCGGATATCAACCAATTTCAGGCTGCCGGTGGTGTGGCTCTGGTTGTTCGGGAGTTACTGAAAAAAGGCTTACTTCATCAAGATGTTAATACCATCGCTGGATTCGGTCTGGAACGTTATACTCAGGAACCCTGGCTGAATGAAGGTCAACTGGCATGGCGTGAAGGCACTCACACATCACTGGATAAAGAAGTTATTGCCTGTATTGAAAAACCGTTCAAACATCATGGCGGTACAAAAGTCATGACCGGAAATATTGGTCGTGCTGTTATGAAAACTTCGGCAGTACCAGCCAACAATCTCGTTATTGAAGCTCCAGCCGTTGTTTTTAATAGTCAGCACGATATCGCCCCTGCTTTTGAAGCTGGAAAATTAAATCGTGATTGTATCGTCGTCGTTCGCTATCAGGGACCACAGGCAAATGGTATGCCTGAATTACATAAATTAATGCCACCATTGGGGGTACTGATGGATCGTGGTTTTAAAGTTGCTTTAGTGACGGATGGGCGTCTGTCCGGCGCATCCGGTAAAGTACCTTCCGCCATTCATGTTACACCGGAAGCCCATGCTGGCGGAGTGCTGGCCAAAATACAGGATGGAGACTTAATCCGTATTGATGGCCACACTGGTGAACTTACGTTGCTGCTTGATGAGCTGGAATTAGCACAAAGAGTACCTTATCAAGCCGATTTAAGCACAGGGCATACCGGTTGTGGCCGTGAACTATTTGGTGCTTTGCGTACCCAGCTTTCCGGTGCAGAGCAAGGTGCATGTTCCATTACATTTTTATAACCGGGGATTTTAAATCCCTTGTATCGGATTCGATGAGAGAAATTGCTAATGAATAATTGGAAAACAACAGCAGAAAGCATCCTGACTGATGGCCCTGTCGTCCCTGTTATCGTAATCAATGAAATTGAACATGCCGTACCATTGGCGAAAGCGTTGGTGGCAGGCGGAATAAGGGTATTAGAAGTCACGCTGAGAACAGCATGCGCGCTGGAAGCAATTCGTCTCATTGCCAGAGAAGTTCCTGAAGCCATTATTGGTGCTGGAACGGTGATTAACCCCGAACAACTTTCTGCCGTCACTGAGGCCGGAGCGCAGTTTGCCATTAGCCCTGGGTTAACTGATGAGTTGTTAAAAGCTGCGACTGCTGGCTCAATTCCTCTTATTCCGGGCATCTCCACTGTCTCTGAGCTAATGCTGGGTATGAGCTATGGCTTAAATTGTTTCAAATTCTTCCCTGCGGAAGCAAATGGCGGCGTGAAAGCGCTGAAAGCTATTGCTGGCCCATTCCCACAGGTGCGTTTCTGCCCGACAGGAGGAATCTCTCCTGATAATTACCGTGATTATCTGGCACTGAATAGTGTCCTATGTATCGGTGGATCTTGGCTGGTACCAAATGATGCATTGAAAAAAGGTGATTATGCGCATATTACGGAACTGGCTCATAATGCAATAACAGGCGCTAAAGCATAATTTAGCCGGATCATTTTTGAAATTGCGGAAATTCTATTATTTCAGTAGAGCTACTTGTTAGAGTTTCCGCTTTCATAAACCCAGCGTTTTTTAGTCAAATAATGAAGAAAGCCAGTTAAATCCTTTTACCATGCCACCTTATATTAAGAGTGAATATCGCGGTTAGGAGAAGCTAGTACCACAACATTATTCTCTTCATCCAATAATTCTGAATATTTCGTTATACCCTGCTCTTCAGCTTTGTTCTCATTACGCTGACTGAATCTCTGCCTGAGACGGTAAGCAAAAACATCCTCTACATGCCCTTTTCTTATCCGTTCTTGCAACGCTCGCCAATAATCTGCTTTAAAAAGATCACTGTGAAATTCTTCAAAATATTTACGAATGCGCTTATCGCTACATAAAAAATGCCGGAACTCTTCCGGAAAAACGTCATTGGGCGCTACGCTGTACCACGGCTCACTGGCAAGTTCATCTTCCGGATAACGCGCTGGAGGAATATCCCTAAAATTCACTTCGGTCATATAACAAATTTCGTCATAATCATAGAAAATCACCCTTCCGTGTCGTGTAACCCCAAAATTCTTGAATAACATGTCTCCCGGAAAAATATTCGCTGCCGCAAGCTGTTTAATTGCATTCCCATATTCTTCAACAGCATCTTTCAGACGATCTTCATCTACCTGCTCCATATAGATATTCAGCGGGAGCATCCTGCGTTCCATATAAAGATGTTTTATCAGGATTTTGTCACCTAAATCTTCCAGCTTTTCAGGGATCTCTTTCTGTATTTCCTCCATTAACTCGGGGCTAATATGGCGTTTATCGATGACGAAATTCTCAAATTCCTGTGTATCAGCCATTCTCCCGACCCGATCATGCTCCTTGACCAACCGGTAACACTCCTGAACCCTCTCCTGAGAAACTTCTTTCTGCGGCGCAAACTTATCTTTTATCACCTTAAATACACGGTCAAAAGAAGGAGACGTGAAAACCAGCATCACCATCCCTTTCACCCCCGGAGCAATGGTAAATTGTTCCTGAGAGGAATTAATAAATGTCAGATATTCACGGTAATACTCTGTTTTTCCATGCTTTTGGCAGCCAATGGCCATATAAAGCTCGGCTGTCGATTTAACGGGCAAAATTTCACGTAACCATTCAACCATAGCTGCCGGTAAAGGGGCATAAATCATAAAATAAGAGCGGGCAAAACCAAAAACGACACTGGCGTCATCATGGTTCGTCAGACAGGTATCAATAAAAATTTGGCCTGATTCATTATGATGAATCGGCAATAAAAATGGATAAACTTCTGTGCCCAGCCTTATTTTTCCTACCAGCCAAGCAGCTTTATTGCGATAAAAGAGTTCGTTAGCAATCTGAAATGTCGCCTGTAGTAAATCATATCCGGGAAATGTGTTTTGTAAGTAGCGAGTGAGGTAACTGATATCTCTGTCTAAATTTTCCCATTCCAGGCGCAATGGTAAATCTTTTAAAATAGCCCATAGCATAGATTCAAGACCGGCATCAGGAAAAAAATCCCGCGATAATGGGCGTGGAATATGGCGGAAACGACGTGGTGGCTGGGAAGAAAAGATAAATAAATTTTCCTGCTTCAAATTACGATGCTGAAATAATCGGCAATAAACGGAATTAAAAAAACTTTCTGCAATTTCAAAACGTGGGTAATCCGGCAGTAGGCGGGTATAAACCACTTTCACTTTGGCAATGTACTCCTGATCGTACAACCGTGAACCACGAATACATTTCAACTGTTCAACCACTAAGCCTACATGATGATCGTAAAGATTGATCCTTTTCTTCATGGCCTGCTGCACTGCGTGCCAGTCTGCCTGCTCAAAACGCTGTTGTGCGCCAGACGTTACTTCCAGAAATCTGCCGTATTGCGCATCAAACCCCTGAAGAATAGTTTGTGCAATTAAGTGAGCTAAATCTGTTTCCATGTCTGCCACCTTAATCTGACGCGTAAAGGGGAATTCCTGACGGAATCCCCCAAGGTGATATCTACACTTCGTCTTTCAAGCTGCCTCTTTGTTGGCTACGTTTGCTCACCCCTGTCACATAGTTATCTATGCTCCCGGGGATTCACTCTCTTGCCGCCGCGATACACCTTGAAATCCATTGTGTATCAATGCAATACAAAAATCAGAATTGCTGCTCTTCGGTTGACCCTGTCAGAGCGGTAACAGAGGAGGTTCCCCCCTGTATTATCGTGGTTACTTTATCAAAGTAACCCGTGCCCACTTCCTGTTGATGCGAGGAGAAAGTGTAGCCACGCTCCAGTGAGGAAAACTCACGCTCCTGAACCTTCTCTACGTAGTGTTTCATGCCTTCGCCACGTGCATAGTCATACGCCAGATCAAACATGTTGAACCACATACTATGAATACCAGCCAAAGTAATAAACTGGAATTTATACCCAAGCTCAGAAAGCTGCTCCTGGAAACTGGCAATCGTTTTATCATCCAGATTCTTTTTCCAGTTAAAAGATGGAGAACAGTTATAGGCTAGTAACTTCCCTGGATACTCAGCATGAATTGCTTCTGCAAAACGACGGGCTGCTTCAATGTCTGGTGTCGATGTTTCACACCAGACAACATCAGCATATGGCGCATAAGCCAGCCCACGACTGATAGCCTGATCAATCCCTGCACGTGTGCAGAAGAAACCTTCACAGGTTCGCTTGCCAGTCAAAAACTCGCTGTCATAGGGATCGCAATCCGATGTCAGCAGATCGGCTGCATCGGCATCAGTACGAGCAATAAGAAGAGTGGGTACGCCTGATACGTCTGCAGCTAAGCGAGCAGCCACTAATTTCTGGATAGCTTCCTGAGTTGGTACCAGTACTTTGCCTCCCATATGCCCACATTTCTTCACTGCAGCTAACTGATCTTCAAAATGGACAGCGGCGGCTCCGGCTTCGATCATCGCTTTCATAAGTTCAAACGCATTCAGGACGCCACCAAATCCTGCTTCTGCGTCCGCCACAATCGGCAGGAAATAATCGGTGTATTCGACGCTATCAGGGCCAATGCCATTCGCCCATTGGATCTGATCTGCGCGGCGAAAACTATTATTGATACGCTTAATGACATTTGGTACGGAATCGACTGGATAGAGTGATTGGTCAGGGTACATACTGGAAGCTGTGTTGGCATCAGCTGCAACCTGCCAGCCAGAAAGATAAACAGCTTCAATTCCGGCTTTAGCCTGCTGAAGTGCCTGCCCACCCGTCAGCGCACCTAGCGCGTTTACATAACCTTTTTTGGATTTTCCATTCAACAATTCCCATAACTTTTTCGCTCCCATTTGAGCCAAAGTATGTTCAGGATTGACTGAGCCACGTAATTTAATAACATCTTCAGCTCTGTATGGTCGATTAATGCCTTCCCAGCGTGCTTTTTTCCATTCTTGCTCTAATTGAGTGATTTGTTGTGCTCGAGAAACGGTCATGATCCTATACTTCCTATTCTGAATTAATTGAATATTAATTAGTGATTGGATGTTGTTTAAATCAGTCGAGTAATTGATAGCCCGGCAAAGTCAGGAAATCGACTAGTTCGTCTTGTGTGGTGATCCGTTTCATCAGCTCAGAAGCCTCTGTAAACCTTCCTTCGTTAAAACGTACCTCACCAACTTCTTGTTTAATGACTGCCAATTCTTCTTTTAGCATCTGGTTGAACAACTCTTTAGTCACTTTTTGACCGTTGGTCAACGATTTTTCATGATGGATCCATTGCCAGATAGAGGTACGGGAAATTTCTGCTGTAGCAGCGTCTTCCATCAAGCCATAGATCGGCACACATCCATTCCCTGAAATCCATGCTTCTATGTACTGGACTGCAACTCGGATATTTGCCCGCATGCCATCTTCGGTTCTTTCGCCCATACTTGGTTCAAGCAATTGTTCAGCAGTGATCTCACCATCCTCTTCGCGGGAAACCATCAGTTGATTTGGTCGTTCACCCAGTTTTGAACTAAATACTTCCATCGCTATATCGGCAAGACCGGGATGGGCAATCCATGTACCGTCATGACCATTATTAGCTTCCAGCTCTTTATCGGCTCTGACTTTATCCAGCACTATCTGATTTTGCTCAGGAGCTTTACTCGGTATAAATGCTGACATACCGCCCATCGCAAAAGCCCCTCGTCTATGGCAGGTTTTAATCAATAAACGGGAATAAGCACTCAGGAAAGGTTGTGTCATAGTGACTGACTGTCGGTCTGGTAAGACGCGATCTGCATGATTCTTCAGTGTTTTGATATAACTGAAAATATAATCCCAACGACCACAATTCAGACCAACAATGTGATGACGCAGGTGATAAAGGATTTCATCCATTTGGAAAACAGCTGGCAATGTTTCAATCAGAACAGTCGCTTTAATCGTGCCTTTTGGCAAATTGAAACGCTCTTCCGTAAAACTGAAAACATCACTCCACCATTGTGCTTCATGATAGCTCTGGATCTTAGGTAAATAGAAGTAAGGACCACTCCCTTTCGCCAGCAACTGTTTATAATTCAAATAAAAATAAAGTGAAAAATCAAATAACCCACCAGAAATTGGTTCATTTTTATAAAGAATATGCTTTTCTGACAGATGTAATCCCCTGACACGAGCAATCAATACAGCAGGGTCCGATTTTAATTCATAACGTTTGCCTTGCTCATTGGTATAAGAAATAGTCCCATTAACTGCATCCCGCAGGTTAATTTGACCATCAATAACCTTATCCCAGCTTGGTGCCAGAGAATCTTCAAAGTCTGCCATAAATACTTTAACGTTAGCATTCAGGGCATTGATAACCATTTTCCGCTCTACAGGCCCGGTGATCTCAACCCGACGATCTTTTAGATCGTCTGGAATTCCCTGAATTTTCCAATCACCTTCTCTAATGGAATATGTTTCCGAAATAAATTCTGGTAATTGCCCATTATCTATTTTCTTCTGCCAATTTATCCGATCTTCTAGTAATTTTTTGCGTCTGTCAGCAAATCTGACGACTAAATCTTCTAAAAAATGAATAGATTCAGATGATAAAACCTTCTTCTCAGCATCAGAAAAAGGTTTTATAAAGGTTAATTCTGTTGCCAATACTTGCTGCGTCATCCCCTATTCCTCACCTTAAAGTGTCCACTCAGGTAAGAATAATCAATATAAAAAATAAATCAAAAACGGTTTCCATTATTTTTATACATTAAATTATTAATAATAAAATCAAACAATTAATAGAGAGATAGGCATATACAAACTGGGAATTAATTTCCAAAATAGAAAAACAAAAACTGTTAAGTTTTTGTTATATATAGAGAATAGGAAAAACAGATAATTTATAGAAAATAAATAAAAAATTAAAAAATGAGAAATGACTCGCTTCAGTTAATTCTCATTTTTAAAGATGTTTATAAGAAGTTTAATCTAAGGAAGGGTTCATGTAGGTCAAATCGTATGGAGTGATCTGATATACATAATAATTGAGCCAATTTGAAAATAGCAAATGCCCATGGCTACGCCATGTAGCAACCGGCTTATTTTCTGGATCATTATCCGGGAAGTAGTTGACGGGTAATACAGGTTCTAAACCAGCCGTCCGATCACGCTGATATTCAGCAGCTAGTGTGCCAACATCATATTCTGGATGCCCAGTTACGAATACCAGTCTTTTATCCTTACTGGCAAGTAAATAGGTACCAGCTTCTTCTGAACTAGCCAAAATATCCAGATCCGTATATTGGCGAATAGCTGACTCAGGAAAATCAGCAAAGCGTGAATGCGGCGCCCAAAATGATTCATCAAATCCTCTGGTCAATAATGCCAATGGTTCCAGAATAGTGTGAGAGTAAACACCTGATAGTTTCGTTTTTCGCGTATATTTAGGCAGGTTATAAAGAATATTTAAAGCCGCCTGAACAGCCCAACAAACAAAAAGTGTTGAAGTAACGTGCTCTCTGGCCCAAGAGATAACGGTTTCAATTTCCTCCCAATACGTAACATCCTCAAATTTTACTAATCCTAAAGGGGCACCGGTTACGATTAATCCATCAAAATTCTGATCTTTTATTGATTCAAAGTCGCAATAAAAATTATCCAAATGCTCCGCTGGTGTGTTTCTACATCGGCGACTGTCAATACGGAGTAATTGAATATCAATCTGTAACGGTGAATTAGAAAGTAACCTGATAAACTGATTTTCCGTTTCTATCTTCTTTGGCATTAGATTTAGTAACAATACCTTCATGGGACGGATGTCCTGAACACTGGCTCTCGTCGATGTCATAACAAAGATATTTTCATTGCGAAGAAAATTAACTGCTGGCAGTTCATCAGGTACACGAATCGGCATTGTTTAAAACCTCAATCATTCCACATAATTTAGCCTTCTAGACAGCCAAAATTTAACCTTAAAATGGGAGGAATGTCGAGTTTTTGTACGCAAATTGAAATTATTTCATTCTATGAAATAAAAATGGAGATAAAAAACAAACGCAAAAAAGCCATCCGGTGAAGGATGGCTTCTCTGACAAAGTGATGTCTGGCAGTGTCCTACTCTCACATGGGGAAACCCCACACTACCATCGGCGCTACGGCGTTTCACTGCTGAGTTCGGCATGGGGTCAGGTGGGACCACCGCGCTATTGCCGCCAGACAAATCCTGTTTTCAATCCCGAACAAGCTGTGTAACCGACTACTTTCTGTTTTCCGGTCATTCTTCATCTGAAACTGCGTCTTTACTCTCAATCCCCGCAAAACACCTTCGGTGTTGTCAGGTTAAGCCGCACGGTTCATTAGTACTGGTTAGCTCAACGTCTCGCAACGCTTACACACCCAGCCTATCTACGTCC
>NZ_CAWQMW010000161.1:0-24638 GCF_963895965.1 Xenorhabdus sp. PB30.3
ACGCTGGATTTATATTATCCAGAATATATATAAGAATTGGAAACATTACTTTCAAAAGGGAATTAAAAAAAATACAAGGATTTAACAAAAAAGAATTAAGAGAATATTCAAGAGAGTTAAAATTAAAAAAACGCAAAAGTATAAGGGATAAAAAAAGAACAATTGAATAACTAAATGTGACCTATTAATTGTCATAAATATTCCTTGACCATTTATTTTAAATAAACGAGAAGAACGTGCTAAAATAATCAGCATGTTCATCTCTTTCCTAAAATTCATATCACCCGTGAAAACTGCCGCTGGCGCATTTGGTTACGCAGATAATGATCAAAACACATGCAAATATTCCGGATTAATAAACGCCCTTTTGGTGATACCCGAATCTGCGTTTCACTCACTTCAACCAGACCGTCTTGCGCCAACGGTGCCAATAATTGCAGATCTTCGGCGAAATAATCCGTGAAACTCACTCCATAAGCGCGTTCAATATCAGCAAAATTTAACCGGAAGTTACAAATCAGTGCCTTGATCACATCACGACGGATGCAATCATCTTGCGTCAGCGCTAAACCCCGCCATAACGCATGCCCCTGTGTGTTTACCTCAGCATAGTAGGTTTTGAGATCTTTTTGGTTCTGTACATAACAGTCGCCCAACATACTGATAGCCGAAACACCGATGCCCAATAAGTCACACTCACCTTGGGTGGTGTATCCCTGAAAATTGCGATGCAGTACACCTTCTCTTTGGGCAACCGCTAATTCATCATCAGGGCGAGCGAAGTGATCCATGCCAATAAACTGATAGCCGTTACCTGTTAAAGTCGCAATAGTTTGCTGCAAAATATCCAGTTTCTGTGCCGCACTCGGTAAATCACTCTCTTTAATTTTGCGTTGTGCCGCAAACAGATTCGGCATGTGGGCATAATTGAACACACTCAGACGATCTGGCGATAACGCCAGTACACGCTGCAATGTGAAAGCAAAACTTTCTGGTGTTTGTTTGGGTAGACCATAAATCAAATCAATACTGGTTGATGTAAAACCCGTTTCTCGGGCACGATTAACCAGTTCGAAGATAAAATCCTCGTCCTGTTCACGATTGACCAGACACTGAACTTCCTTATTGAAATCCTGCACCCCCATACTCAGCCGGTTAAAACCCTCATTACGCAGATGATCAATGACATCCAGCTCAATTTCACGCGGATCAATTTCAATGGAAATTTCAGCCTCGGGCAGAAAACAGAAGTGGCTACGCAACATCGACATCAATCGGCTAATCTGCACCTTATCGAGATACGTCGGCGTTCCTCCGCCCCAGTGCATCTGACTGACTTTCCGATGAGGGAATAACTTTGCTCTTGTTGCTATCTCTTGTTCCAGAACAGCCAGATAATCATCCGCCTTATGTTTCTGCCGCGTAACCAGCTTATTGCAGCCGCAGAAATAACAAAGCTTGTGGCAAAACGGGATATGAATATAAAGGGAAAGAGGACGCTCAGGGTAACGCGCTGCGGCCTGTATAAACGCTGCATTATCATACTGCTGGTTAAACTCCAGCGCTGTTGGGTATGAAGTATAACGAGGCCCTGAATAATTATATTTTTGGATCAAACGCAGATCCCAGACAATGGCTTGCTCTGACATGCTTATTTCTTCCGCTGTTCTGGCCTATCAAATGGGCTGCTATAGTTTACCCAATCAGCACAGCAAATACCATATTAAAAGTATGGGTATATACACAATGGATTTCAAATTGCGTCGCGGCGGCGAGAGAGTAAGTCCCCGGGGACATAGATAACTATGTGACCGGGGTGAACGAGCGCAGTCAACAAAGAGGCAACCTGAAAAACGAATGTATACCGCCTTTGATGATCAAGATAATTTATGCATGAATGGCTAGCCATTCAGAGCTGTTAACCTTCGGGAATTATTTACCTTTCAGCAACTGCATAATGTCGTCTTGTTTTTCTTCTTCGCTGTCGTCCTCTTCCAGATCAATACCCAGCTCTTCCATCAGAACATCAATGCGGTCGAGCATTTTATCGACATAGACATTATCTTCTTCGGAAAGGTTTTCACCCTGCTCAAGACGTGCCAGCAAATCATCCAGACGTTCATCATTTTCCAGCATTTCCAGCTCTTCCCGCGCTGACAAGCGAGGTTTTTCTAGCGCTTTAGGCTGTTTTACGACTGGCTTAGCGGCTGCTTTTTCACCAACAATCAACGGAACCGCGACTTTACTCCCGATACGAGGATCCTTCTCTTGTTTAGCACCAGTCTGTTTTTTCTGGTTACTCTCCTGATGGCGATTACCGGATGGATTACCGCGATGTTTTTTCTGGCGCTTACGCTCGCGCCCTTCTGCGTTTAATTCTTCACGGCTTTTTCTTTTGTGTTTACCCGCAGAGGCTCTTGCAGGGGATTTTTTCTTTAACTGATTCATAGCGTGTGACTCAACTCGTGTTATCAAGATATTTTCGGCGGAATCTAACAGAATCCACATATAACATCCAATGTCATTCACTTATTCTTTCAAGTTCAGCTACTATTTTGAGTTACCTTAACTCAAATAATATAAGCCTTAGCAACTATGCGTTTCTTTGATATTTCTTATAGAACTTCATTGTATCTTTGGTGTATTGGTTATGCTGTCTTATGGATGTTAGTAAGTTATTACCTTGATCCGACTGTTCCCTATGATGCTGTAGAAGCCCTGAACTGGGGCATAAACGGTGAATGGGGTTCCCCGAAAAACCCATGGCTGGTGGGTGTTGTGATGTTACCAGCCATTCATATCAGCCATATTTCTCTCAGTTTTTATTGGTATTTCATCCACTTCGCTGCCATTGCTGTAGGTATGATGGGTGTCTGGCAGCTGGCTTTGCGCTTAACAGGCAAAACTGAACTGGCATGGCTGGCTATGCTGTCTCTCAATCTGTCTGGCATCATCAATTTCGATATCATTCCGTATAATGACAATTATCTGTTGGTAATGTTGTGGTCGTGGTCACTATTGTTCTTCCTGAAAGCCATCGATGATCATCCCAAATGGTGGCTGGCGTTCGCGTTAGCTACAGGGCTGGCAACAATGAGTAAGTACTCTTCACTCTCGATTGTTGGTTCAGTCTTTTTACTTTCCCTGTTTGTTCCCAAAGTACAGCGACATTATCGGGAACCTTTGTTTTATCTGGCGCTCGCGCTATGGCTGATATTGGTAATACCCAATATCTGGTGGCTGGCAAATAATGATTTTTCTGCCTTCAAATGGGTAGACTCGCAAATCAAGCAAGGATTTAATCTGCACACCACACGTTCTCTGTTTTCAGTTTTCTATCCTCTCATTATCGTCAGTGCCATTATTTATCTATTAGGCGGAAAAATTGGCTGGCCAAAACAGCAATCGAATCAACTGACCAATATCGTCATTCTACTGCCTCTGCTGATTATTTATGGCTGGTTTTCCTTCAATGAAGGCGGGCGAATGACTGAATGGCTCCAGCCTTTCATGGCAGTAGCGCCAGCGCTGCTAGTCGGCTCGATAACTGTACACCCTCATAAATCCTTAACGGGGACGCTGCGAGGTCTGGCTGTGTTTGCTGTCGTAGTTCTCATTGGCTATGCCAGTATTATGATGACAAATGTCCGTGGTGCGGGAGAAAAATTTGCAGGGATAAAAATCTTTTCCAGCCAGCTGGATCAGCGCTGGGAAGAATTGTATTCAACACCATTACATTATGTTGGAGGTGAATACCTGCATCAATGGCTGACGTTCTACAGTCACTATCGCCCCCAAACCATACAGCCGTGGGAAACCGGTAACGGTGCGCCGCCCAATATTTATAATCGCCATATAAAAGAGAGTGATATTGTCAAATATGGAGCGTTACTGATGGGAAAAAGAGGAAAGAATTGTTCACAGGAGCATTTCCGGTCCACATTGGCGACATGGCCTGCATTAACTCTCAGCCATAAGGAAGATTTCACTTTTCAGACACAGCCCGGCGCGGAATCTGAAGTAATTTGCATCGGTTTTATTGCACCAGAAAGCCGCCATTAATCTTCTTTTAGAAAAATATTCCGTATAATTTCCATAAAAAAGCCTGATGCATCAGGCTTTTTTATATTGCTCGGTACTCGGTTTAGCTGAGATTATAATTATCAGGCATCGACAAATACCATTTTCAGCACAAACAGCAACGTGACAACAATAACGCACGGGCCTATCTCCCGCCATTTTCCTGTTCCCAGTTTCATCACGCAATAAGCCATAAAGCCCAGTGCAATACCTTCAGTAATTGAGAAGCTGAATGGCATCATAACAGCGGTGATAAATGCCGGAACGGATTCCGTCAGATCATCCCATTTCACCCGTGTCAGGCTGGATGTCATCAAAACGCCGACATAAACCAGCGCACCCGCCGTAGCATAAGCCGGAACCATACTGGCCAGTGGAGAAATAAACATCACCAGCAGGAACAAAATACCAACGACTACAGCGGTTAATCCAGTACGGCCTCCCACTGAGACACCTGAAGAACTTTCCACAAAAGCGGTTACCGAAGAAGTACCGATGTAAGAACCTGCCACTGAGCTGATGCTGTCAACATACAGAGCCTGCTTCATCTGCGGAAATTTACCGTTACTGTCAGCAAGGCCTGCTTTATCGGTCACACCAATCAGCGTACCGGATGAATCAAACAGATTCACCAGCATAAAAGAAAAGATAATCCCGACTAATGCGATATCCAGCGCACCTTTCACATCTACCTGCCCGACAACACTCATAACACTGGGTGGCAAATCAAAAATACCCTGATATTCCACATACCCCAGCATAAACCCGATCCCCGTCGTTATTACGATGGACAGCAATACTGCGGCATGAAAATTACGGGCTGCTAAAATAGCAATGATAAAAAAGCCCAAAGCGCCCAGCAGGACGTTATGAGCAGTAAAGTTACCAATAGAAACGATCGTATCTGGATTCGGTACAATAATGCCGGCATTTTTCAGCCCCATCATGGCAATAAAAAGCCCGATACCGCTAGTGATACCGACCCGTAACCCCACGGGGATATTCGCTATCATCCAGTAACGGATGCGGAAAATCGTCAGGATCAGCAGCCCGACAGCACCCCAGAAAATTGCGCCCATCGCAACCTGCCACGAAACACCCATAGCACCAACAACAACGAAGGCAAAAAATGCATTCAGACCCATAGCAGGCGCAACCGCAACAGGTAAATTAGCCACTACTCCCATCATAATGCTGCCAAGTGCGGCAATTAAGCAGGTTGTGACAAATACGGCTTTAATATCCATTCCGGCAACAGACAGAATTTGTGGATTCACGAAGACGATATAAACCATCGTCAGAAAGGTCGTCAGCCCCGCAATCATCTCGGTGCGAACTGTTGTTCCATGCTCTTCCAGTTTAAACACGCGCTGAAGTAAGCCCTGACTATTTGCAGAGCCTGAATTGAGTGTACTCATTAATGTTTTATTCCTAAACAGATGAAGTTTTCGATTCATCCTACAGGAAATCAAAATAAATCGTTATCCTAAAAGATCAAAAAAGAAAACGATTGCTATGAGCACAATCAATAAGTTATATCACAAAGTGATTATTAACAAACTGCACTAATGGACGCTGTTTTTATTCACTATTTTCAGAAAGTGCCATCTCCAGAATATCGCTGAAAATATCCGCCCATTCATCCTTACCAATATCCATCAAACCGAAGAAACGTAAAATAAATACACCTTCTGTCGCCAAAAAAGCTAAACGGGCCCGACGACCTTCTGCTGTTGTTGTATCCAGATTAGCGATGCGCTCACGATACCAGTCACGGGTTGATTCCAGATGTTCCGGTGTTTGCAGTAACGATGCCATCAGTCCTGCCGCTTTCGCCGATGACACTTCATCGGAACATTGACTTGCTTCAATGTGCGCACGTATTGCAGTCAGTGGCTCGGGAGCTTCTCCGGCTATTTTATGGAATTGTTCCTCGTAGCTACGCCCCCAACGTTCAAACATCGCCTCAATAAGTGCATCTTTCGTATTAAAACTGTATTGAACCCCGCCCTTAGTGATCCCAACGGCTTTTGCTACCGCATCAATGGTAAGAGCCGCTGCCCCATGTGTGGTGACAATTTGTTCTGCTGCATCCAGCAGAATGTTCCGGTCAATTGTTTTA
This sequence comes from Xenorhabdus sp. PB30.3, assembly GCF_963895965.1. Taxonomy (NCBI): domain Bacteria; kingdom Pseudomonadati; phylum Pseudomonadota; class Gammaproteobacteria; order Enterobacterales; family Morganellaceae; genus Xenorhabdus; species Xenorhabdus sp. PB30.3. The sequence continues at coordinate 6,203 of NZ_CAWQMW010000161.1, forward strand.
CGTCGTCCCATTATTACCCTCTTTTAATTCAATACGTATGTATTTATAATGTGCGCAATTTGTACCGTCAAGGGTTGGCGATACAGGATCCCTAAACCACACTGATGAGTTCTTTCATGAAATCAAATACTCGCTGGCTTGTGCTGGCTGTTATTTCCAGTGCACTTTTGCTGATTGTCATCGACATGACAGTCCTCTATACAGCTTTACCACGTTTAACATACGATTTACGAGCATCTTCCACTGAGAAGTTATGGATCATGAATGCTTATTCATTAACCATTGCAGGCCTGCTTCCCGGAGCGGGTGCTCTAAGTGATCGCTTTGGTGCCAAGAAATTGTTTACTGCCGGATTAGCCGTGTTCGGTATTGCTTCAATGATGGCAGCATTCTCTCCGAATACCAGTATGTTGATCAGCGCACGAGTGATACTTGCCATCGGTGCCGCAATGATGATGCCGGCCACACTCGCAATAATCCGTCAGGCTTTCGAAGAACCCGGAGAACGCGCTCTTGCCATCGGTATCTGGTCAGCTGTTGCTGCCGGGGGCGCGGCACTCGGTCCCGTCATCGGTGGAATACTGCTGGAATATTTCTGGTGGGGTTCCGTTTTCCTGATCAACGTCCCTATCGTCATTATTGCGTTGATATTCGCCCTATTTACTATTACGAAAAGCCAGAGTAATCCACAACGCAAATTCGACCTGCTGGCCTCCGTCCAAATTATGATCGGGCTGATTGGCATTACTTTTGCTATCAAAGAAATCAGCAAACAAGCCCCATCAATGGGAACTGCCATTATAGCCAGTGCAATCGGGATGATATTCACGATGATGTTCGTTTATCGGCAACGTCGTTCACTTGCACCGATCATAGACTTTACTTTATTAAAATCCTATGGTTTTGCTACAGGTGTCGCGACCGCTTTTGTTAGCACCGCAGCCCTGATGGGAGTTGAATTAATAGTCAGTCAGCGACTGCAACTTGTTGCTGGTTTATCGCCTTTACAGGCAGGATTATTTATCCTACCTATCCCACTCGCTTCTTTCGTTGCCGGGCCATTAGCGGGTCTTGCCATACCCAAATTGGGTTCAGGAAGAATTATATGGCTTTCACTTTTTCTGGCGGGATTAGGTATTTTTGGCTATCTCATTGGCTTCCGGTCCGGAGTGTTGGTACAAATCACAACATTCTCCATGATTGGATTCGGTGTCGGTGCTGCGATGACGGCAGCTTCTACCTCCATCATGTTCAGCGCCCCCGAGCATAGCGCAGGTACAGCAGCCTCAATTGAAGAAATCGCCTATGAACTTGGTGGCCTGATTGGAGTTGCAGTACTCGGTAGCCTGTTGGTGGCAATTTATACAGCAGCATTTACCCTGCCAGCCGATATCGCTGTATCAGAATCAGTCAGTAGTGCATTGCAGAATAGTATTGATGAAGCGATTATCGTCGCAGAAGGGCTAAAGGGCGATATGGCTTTATCATTGCTTCAGGCAGCAAAACTGGCCTTTGATAGCGCATTCCTGTCCGTTTTAACCATAGCAGGTTCATTGTTGTTGTTAAGCGCTACCATAATTGCGCTGTTTACCCCGAAAAAGCGCAGCTAACTTATCTTAAAAAGTGGCGTAAACAATCATTTCTGAGGACGCCACTTTCAAATTATTTCGAATAATCATATAGAACCGTCACACCAAAAAAATACATTAAATTAATTCAAATATAAATCATAGTTATTGCCATAAAATGAAACTTGACCATATCGAAAATTTATGGGCATTATGCAGATATTGGTTTCAATGCCTATTTAGGCTGTCACACACTAACGATAAAAAATATTAAGATAAAAGATAACTCCGGCCACTTTTTTATAGCGGTGATTAACCTCCTTTTTACATACTATGAAGTCACTAAATATATTAATTTTATTTAAAAATAATTATTTTTAATTGTACATAGTTAAAATTTACATATTGAATGAGATGGATATGATGAAGCGATTTGAATCTTTGGATGCGGTCAGAGGAATCGGAGCTTTAATTGTTGTGACTGGTCATTTACATATTGTCGGTGCATTTACTGAACTTCACTTCTTTCGTACCTGTTATATTATTGTAGAACTTTTCTTTGTACTTAGTGGATTTGTGCTGACACATACCTATGCATATAGAGATGTAAAATTTACTCCATATATATCTTCCCGTTTTTTCAGGATATTCCCTCTTCACATATTAATGTTATTGATATTTATATTTCTGGAATTTTGTCGATTATTGATTCAAAAAAATTCTGGTATTCATTTTGATGCAACACCATTTACCGGAAGAACTGCCCCCTCCGGGATTTTACCCAATCTCTTTTTAATTCAATCATGGACTCCCACAACAGATTATCTCAATCTGACCTTTAATTACCCTACGTGGAGTCTCAGTGTCGAATTCTATACATATATTATACTGTATTTAACAATTATTACTTTTAGAAAAATGAATATCGCCCCGATAATATGGCTATTAATATCTGTAACCACTTTATGGCTGCTTGTCAGTGGCAACCATATGTTACAACAAGCTGTTACACGAGGAGTATCAAGTTTTTTTGCTGGAGCATTTACCTATAGTATTTTCAGGATTTTCTCTGATATAAAAATAAGCACTATTACGGCAACTATTTTAGAAATTCTCTGTGTGGCGCTTCTCATTTATTTTGTCAATTCCCAATATGAAGCCAAGCAAATAATCTGCACTATCATTTATTGCCTTACTATTTTCACCCTGGCATATCAAAGAGGTATTATTTCCTCTTTTTTCCTTAATAAATACATGCAGCATTTAGGTAAAATATCTTATTCTCTTTATATGGTTCATGTAGCAATAATATTAATTATTACAACAATAATGTTTATTATCCAGAAAAAAACGGGTATAGAGTTAACTCAACTCATCGCAGGAAGGCGAAACTTGACTACCGGAAATATTTTCCTCAATAATTTACTGGCATTAAGTATCTATCTTATCGTCATCGTTACCGCAACCATAACATACAATAATATTGAAGCAAGATTTATGAAATATAAAATCAAACCTTCATCTAATAGCCAATAATATTGGCATATATTACTACCAATGCTGAAAAAACACCCCATCACCCAATATAGGTAAAAATAGCAAAATCTTTAATATAAATGAGACGTGATTCTGATAATTAAAAAAATTTATTTTTTTACATATGAGTAAATGTTAAATTTTAATAATCAATCAAAAAAGAGTAAAAAGATCTCATTTTAAATATAAGGATGTAATTGTGATAGATTTTGCTAGTTTTTCTACTGAAGACGCCATCAAAGATGATGCAGTGGGTATTTCTGTCAGGCATATGATAAAAAAAGAAGGCTTAAATGCTTATGCTACGTCTATCAATGCAGGTAAAAAAGTTGGGTGCCATAACCACAGTATTGGAGATGAATGGTACATAATACTTTCTGGTGAAGGTGAAATCTGGACAGGTGAGGTAGTAAATAATGATATTAATGATGTCCAAAAAAAGCGCTTCTCCCAAGGATCTATTTTCTGTATTTATCCGAATACAGCACATCAACTTGTCGCTCATGAGAAAGTGGAATTAATATTTTTATGCCCAGAATCCCATCTGTCCCATGATAGAGTATGCTTTTCAGACATATGTGAATAATTATTTTTCAAAAGTAATAGACTGTGATTCCCTGAAAAAACTTTCAGGGATATAGTTAGCGATGTTATTTTCATAACAATATGCCACTAAATCTTTTTTACATTTTATCCCTGTTTTTCTATATACATTTTGAATATGATTCGCGATTGTTCTGGCAGAGAGTCGTAGCCTTTCAGCTATATCATTAGTGGAAAAACCTTGCAGAATATAAAATACTATTTCCCATTCTCTTTTACTAAAAAACTCAGATGGAGGCGTAAATACTAACGATGCTGGCATATCTATTTTGTTGAGTTTTTCCAGTGTCATTGTATCTACAGGTCTGCCATGGAAAATAGTGCCCCTGCATATCCCATTTCCATCAATTATCGGATACTTATCGAAATACCATGGTTGAAGGTAAGGAAGATTTTGGAAAGGATGAATTTCAATAGAAGTAACTCTATCTAATAAAATTTCAACTTTTCTGTCATGTAGCTGAAATTCTTCCTGAAAATTAGCAGTAGGTGCTGGGAGTTCCCCATCAAAACGCCCTGTTACATCATAGCCTTTAGGTAAAGAAAGTAATTCGTAATATTTTTTATTGGCATATATAAATTTTGATGTGTGATCTTTCGCGCCCCATGGCTCGTCACTGATTTCCCAAAAATTTATCAGCGGTTTGATCAAATTTTCTATCGAACAATTCATATGCTACCTTCTGAAAATTATCCTGTGATTTTTTATTTTCCATATTTATAACTTCAAATATGAATTATATTACTATAGCTTTCCCCGGTTTCGCTGAATAAGGTTAACTGCTTAGATAGATAAGTTAAATAATAATCAGTTAGATCAAAATAGCTCATTATGAGTATTTTTTAAATTTTAAGGAGATAAGATAGTTTATGAAAAAAATAGGGTATATAAATAGTAAAGTGTACGATAATAAACAAAGTACATTTATACCAATTCACTTTTTTTATCCAACAACAGAAAAAGAGAAAACAGAAAAGTTCGGACTTTATAATATCTCCGTAGCAATAAACGCCCCAATTCACGGAGATAAAATACCTTTGATTGTTTTATCTCACGGCAGTGGCAGCTCATCCCTAACTCACCGAGATCTTATATTCTCACTTGTTAAAGCTGGATATGCGGTATTAGCACCAGAACATCCGGGAAATTGTCATTTTGATAACTCTCTGGCCGAAACATTGGTCAATTTAGAAAACAGACCACGGCATATTAAATTAGTTATTGATCATATCGTTAGTAATGAATCAATAAGCAATCACTTATTAAAAGACAAGATAACATTTATTGGGCATTCAATGGGAGGCTATACGGGCCTTGCTGTTAGTGGAGGCATACCGGCTAGACCACCGAAGAAAACAGAAAGTCCATCAATTGAAAAAATTACCGTTCCATACGATAACCGCATTTGTTCACTGATATTACTGGCTCCGGCATGTGGGTGGTTTAATTACAAAGGTTCCTTAAATAATATCAATATTCCAATACTTTTGTTTACAGCGGAAAAAGATTATTTATCGGATATATTATGTACATCAGTTCTCGAAGATAATCACAATGTTCAGCACAAAATCGTTGAAAATGCAGGACATCACTCTTTTCAAAGCCCATTCCCACCACATATGAGCAATATTAACTTCCCGCCATCTCAAGATCCTGCTGGATTTGACAGGCTAAAATACCAGCCCACACTATGTACTGAAATAAAAGAATTTATTTTTAATATATATCATTAGTCAATGCCCCAACTAATATAATTTAGTTGGGACACTTATTTCCAGCCAGTATAGTCCTAACTGTAACTAACAATTTTCTGAAGAACGATTCATTTTCTGTCTGAATGCCATCCGAAGACTGTCAGTGATTCCCCAAAACCACATAGCTCTCTTTCTCTCACGTTTCACTGAGAAACGACGAGCCACATAATTTGCTGTTAATTCCAGTGATAAACACATCACAAAATACACTAATGCGACAAATAAAAAGACTTCCATCGGGTAAACCATACTGCGGTTATTAACCTGTGTTGCCAGAAATGACAGTTCTGCCACGCCGACAATATAAGCCAGTGAGGTATCTTTGATTAATGCAATCCACTGGTTGATAAACGAAGGCACCATCATGCGCAAAGCCTGTGGTAAAACGATATGCCACAAAACTTCCCAGCGATTAAAGCCCAAAGACAACCCTGCTCGCCATTGGCCTTCTCCGATTGCCAAAATACCTGCTTTAACACCGTGAGCCAGATAAGAAGAGGTGATCAGAGCCAATGCGCAGACAACCGTTGTAATTTCGGGAATTTCCATTCCCAATACCACCGGCAACAGGAAGTAAGTCCAGAAAATCAGCATAATAACCGGTATAGCACGGAAAAACCCCAACACCGCCGCCAGCAGATTTACCCAGAAACCGCGCAGCATTGCCAGTGCAACGCCTGACACAATTCCCAAAACAATGGAGATTGCTCCGGCCATCAGGCTGATTATCAGTGTTAATGCGGCTCCTTCCAGTGGCCCATCAGGAAATGTGCCCAGCAGCAGGTAGCGCCAGTTTTCAGCGATAACAGTAAAATCCATATCAATGCCCTCTCGCCAGTATTCTCTGCTGACGCCACTGCCCCCAGCCTTCCATCACCGCAATAATCGCGATGTAAAGCACTGTCGCAACACCAAACGCTTCAAATGTTTTCAGGGATTGTGTTTCTACCTGACGGGAAGCATAGGAAAGTTCAGCCACACCAATCGCCATCGTTAATGATGAGTTCTTAACGATAGTCATGTACTGCCCTAACAGGGGCGGCATAGCAATTTTCAGTGCTTGTGGCAGCACAACATAGCGCATCGCCTGCCAGCCAGTTAAGCCCAGAGCCTGAGCCGCATATTTTTGCCCACGCCCAATCCCCTGCATGCCTGCTCTCAGCTCTTCCGCAACAAAAGGCGCTGTATAGAGCGTCAGACCGATAAACCCCGCCAGAAATTCAAATGAAGGCCATTCCAGTGTTAAACCTGCCAGTGTGATTTCATGGGAAGTATTCAGCCAGATCATAGCGGCCTGAGGCAAAATCTGGCCTGAGGCGAAATACCAGAAAAATAGTTGTACCAACAGTGGCGTATTACGGAATATCGAGGTATAGGCTGTAACCAGCCAACGCAATGGCTGGATCTGGCTGTCCCGTGCAGCCGCAATGACAAAACCTAATAAGGTAGAAGAAGCAATAGTACAGGCAGAGATCCACAACGTAATCAGAAACCCTTGCCAGAGCCATTGCAAATATTCAGGAGCCAGTAAGTGCTCGCCAAGAAATTGCTCAAACATAACGCGTTCACCATATTAATAATATTCACCCTATACCCTATGAATTTCGAGTTGCATCGCTGCGGCAAGGGAACTCGGGGTGAGTGGGCGTAGCCAACAAAGAGGCAACCTGAAAGATGACGGGCAACTCAACAAAACGGCACAGCCCCGTGCAAAGACGGGGCTGGCTTTCGCTGTCATTTCAGGTGCTATCTATTACTCTGCCTGATTATTTAATGGAGCGAATCTGAAATCACCGCGCGGCTGAGCCGATTTTGTTTCAGGGCCAAACCAGCGGTTATAAATTTTTTCGGCTGCGCCTTCTTTTTCCAGTTTCAGCAATGTCTGGTTTACAGAGTCAACCAAGCGGGCTTCTCCTTTTGAAGCCGCTACTGCCTGATATTCACGGGTAATGCTGAACGGAGAGATTTCAAAATCCGCTTTTTGCGCCTCAGGCACATTGGCCAGCAGGCCAACTAATTTGGCATCATCCTGCGTGATCGCCTGAACATTACCATTTCTCAATGCAGCAAATGCCAGCGGAGTATCGTCATAAGAGATGACTTTGGTCGTTGGGTAACGTTCACGCAGCGTAATTTCCTGTACTGTCCCTTTATCTGCCCCGATACGCAGTTTAGCAATATCGTCCGGGTTAGTCAGAACACCTTTACGTGCAATAAATTTTTGCCCTGTGGCAAAGTAAGGAATGGAGAAATCCACCTGTTTTGCACGTTCATCGGTAATCGTGAAGTTCGCAGCAATTAAATCAATTTTTTTGGATGAAAGGAGTGGAATACGGTTAGCGGGATTGGTCGGGCGCAGTTCCAGTTTTACACCCAGATCGTTGGCAATGGCATTGGCGATATCCACATCATAACCTGCCAGTTTTTTTGTTTGAGGATCGATAAAACCAAAAGGTGGGTTACTATCAAATACCGCAATACGAACTGTGCCTGCTTTTTTTATATCATCAAGTTTATCTGCCTTAGCGACACCTGAAGCCAATACCAGACCGGTCAGTAATGCAGTCAGTGCTATTCGGGATTGATTACGCCGAGATTGATTGCGGTATTTCATTGGACACCCCTGTTATCAATAATTGTTCATTGTTTAACAAAAGCTATCAATTTCGGCATAGCACATGAAATAATATAAAATACTATATTTATATTTTTTTGGAATAAAAATCACTCATCTTTTGTCAGCAGCTCTTCCAGTTTATCGCCACCAATATGACGAAAATCCTGCCCCTTTACGTAATAGAAAATAAACTCACAAATGTTCTGACAGCGATCGCCGATACGCTCAATAGAGCGGGCACAGAAGAGTGCGGTCATAATGCTTGGAATGGTACGCGGATCTTCCATCATATAGGTCATCAACTGGCGGACAATGCCTTCATATTCCTGATCCACTTTTTTATCTTCACGATAGATACGGATGGCTTCGGCCAAATCCATGCGAGCAAAGGCGTCCAGTACATCATGCAGCATTCGGATGGTATGCCAGCCCAAAGATTCCAGATTGACCAGCAACGGTTGATGCTGCTGAGAAAACCGCTCCAGCGCGGTCTGACAGATTTTATTCGCTCCATCACCAATGCGCTCAAGCTCCGCAATGGTTTTTGAGATAACCATAATCAGGCGCAGATCACTGGCAGTCGGCTGACGCTTGGCAATAATTCGAACACAGGCTTCATCTATTGCCACTTCCATCATATTCACTTTTTCATCGTCTTCAATGACCTGCTGAGCCAGCTCTCTATCCTGATTGTGCATTGCCAGAATCGCTTTACTCAGCTGCTCCTCCACTAATCCGCCCATCGCCATAAGTTCAGTACGAATATGTTCCAGTTCAGCGTTGAACTGGCCTGAGATATGCCTGCCAAAATTCAGATTGTCCATCTTTAGCTACCCCATTTCTGCCTGTATCAACCGTAACGACCGGTAATGTAATCTTCAGTCTGCTTCATTTTGGGTGTAGTGAATAAAATGTCAGTATCACTGAATTCAATCAACTCACCCAAGTACATAAAAGCCGTATAATCAGAACAACGCGCTGCCTGCTGCATATTATGAGTCACGATCACAACGGTATATTCCGCTTTCAGTTCACTGATAAGCTCTTCAATACGCCCCGTAGAAATCGGGTCGAGGGCAGAGCAAGGTTCATCCAGCAATAAAACTTCCGGACGAATGGCGATACCTCGGGCAATACACAAACGCTGCTGCTGGCCTCCTGACAGGCTATAACCGCTCTGATGCAGTTTATCTTTTGTTTCGTTCCACAATGCCGCTTTTGTCAGTGCCCATCGCACCCGTTCATCCATTTCAGCTCTTGAGAGTTTTTCAAACAAACGGATTCCAAACGCAATATTGTCGTAAATCGACATCGGAAAAGGTGTCGGTTTCTGGAAAACCATTCCCACCTTAGCCCGCAGTAAGGCAATATCCTGTTTATCAGCCAGAATATTTGTCCCATCAAGCAGGATTTCACCTTCTGCTCTCTGTTCTCCGTACAGTTCATACATTTTGTTAAAGGTGCGCAGCAATGTTGACTTACCACACCCTGAAGGGCCGATAAAAGCGGTTACTTTATTCTGCGCAATATCTAACGTCACATTTTTCAGGGCATGAAATTTGCCATAATAGAAGTTCAGATCACGTACCTGAATTTTACTCCCTGCCACATCATTATTAACCTTATTCATCAACAGCTTCTCTCTTCAGTTTCAGAATTTCTTATCGGCAAATTTCTTTTTGGCAAACAAAACCCGAGCCAAAATATTAATCAACAGTACACACAGGGTAATCAGCAAAACACCGGCCCATGCCAGCTGCTGCCAGTCCGAAAATGGACTCATGGCAAATTTGAAAATGGTGACGGGCAGGTTAGCAATGGGTTGGCTGAGGTCTGTGCTCCAGAATTGGTTAGAAAGGGAGGTAAACAGCAAAGGCGCAGTTTCACCGGCAATACGGGCAATAGCCAGCAGGACACCGGTAATAATGCCGGATATGGAGGCTTTTAACGTGATCGCCGTGATCATTTTCCATTTCGGTGTTCCCAGTGCATAAGCGGCTTCACGTAAGTTATTCGGCACCAGTTTCAGCATATTTTCCGTTGTGCGGATAACAATGGGAATTTGTAACAAAGCCAGCGCAATAATCCCTGCCCAACCGGAGAAATGCTGCATCTTCATGACCACTATGGTGTAGACAAATAGCCCTACCACAATAGAGGGGGCCGAAAGCAGGATATCGTTAATAAAACGAACCATTTCAGCCAGCAAAGAGCGACGGCCATATTCAGCCAGATAGATCCCCGCCATAATTCCCAAAGGTGTGCCAAATACCGTTGCCCAGAAAATCAGTAGTCCGCTGCCGACGATCGCATTTGCCAGCCCGCCTCCCTCGCTGTTAGGTGGTGGCGTCATTTCAGTGAATAACGCCACAGACATGCCATCAATGCCTTTTGTGATTGTAGAAATTAAAATCCAGACCAGCCAGAACAGGCCAAATGCCATTGTTGCCATAGACAGAAACAGGGCGAGGCGGTTTTTCTGACGCCGCCAAACTTGCCTTCGGTTGCGTCTGGCATGGCTTTCTGAGCCAGCACTACCATTTTTTCGTTTATCAATAATCGCCATTTTATTTAGCGCCCCTCATTTCTGGACAGACGCATAATCATCAGTTTTGACAACGCGAGAACAACAAAAGTGATCACAAATAAAATCAGCCCCAGCTCCATCAGAGCAGAGGTATGCAGGCCCGGCTCAGCTTCGGCAAATTCGTTTGCCAGCGCAGAAGTGATACTGTTTCCCGGCATATAAAGCGAAAAATTATCCAGCTGGTAGGTATTACCGATAATGAAAGTCACCGCCATCGTTTCCCCTAACGCCCGTCCCAGCCCCAACATAACACCACCGATGACACCATTTTTGGTGTAAGGCAGGACGATATGCCAGATCACTTCCCATGTTGTGCAGCCAACGCCGTAAGCCGACTCTTTCATCATGACAGGAGTCTGTTCAAAGACATCACGCATCACAGAAGCAATATAGGGAATAATCATAATGGCAAGAATGATCCCCGCAGCCAGAATACCGATACCGAAAGCCGGGCCGGAAAACAGTTCCCCTACAATGGGAATACCCGACAACACTGCACCGACAGGCTGCTGAAAATAGGTGGCAAAAAGCGGGGCAAACACGAACAGCCCCCACATGCCATAAACAATACTGGGAATGGCCGCCAGTAACTCAATTGCCACTCCAAGTGGCCGTTTCAGCCAGTTTGGTGCCAGTTCTGTCAAAAACAGAGCAATACCAAAGCTAACCGGAACGGCAATAATCAGGGCGATGAGCGAAGTGACTAATGTGCCGTAAATCGGCACCAGAGCACCAAAGATATCTGCCGGCGCATCCCAGTCTTTCTGCCACAGGAAAGCAATTCCAAACTGCTGCATACTCGGCCAGGAAGCAACAAACAACGAAATGATAATGCCTCCCAGCAGGAATAACGTCATCAGCGCAGCCAGCCTGACCAGTACACTGAAAATGATATCGCCATACCTGCCCGGGGCTTTATATTCTGCCATGCGTTCAATTCCCATTTGAGTTATCAGTTTCCACCCGATAAGGAGCTAGTACAGGGCATTGCCGTGCTCATCCTTTATGTTACTTTTCCATGCTGCACGTACCTGTTTGATCACATCCTGCGGCAACACAGCATAATCCAGCTCTTTCGCCTGCCGGCCTCCTTTCTCATAAGCCCAGTCGAAGAACTTCAGAACCTCTGCACCATTTGCGCCATTTTTCTGCTGCTTGTGGATCAGGATGAATGTCGTTGAAGTGATTGGCCACGCATTTTCGCCCGGTTGATTAGTCAGATCCTGTGCGAAACTTTTACTCCAGTCAGCACCTTTTGCCGCCGCACTGAAATTGGCCTCAGTGGGAACAACTGTCTTTCCGTCAGCAGTAATCAACCCGGTATAAGCAAGGTTATTCTGTTTCGCATAGGCATATTCAACATAGCCAATAGAGCCGGGTAAACGCTGAACAAATGCGGCAATACCATCGTTGCCTTTACCTCCCAGCCCAGTCGGCCACTTCACTGTAGAACCGGCGCCGACTTTTGTTTTCCAGTCACTATTCACTTTAGATAGATAGCTGGTAAAGACAAATGAAGTACCAGAGCCATCCGCGCGACGAATAACGGCAATGTCCTGTTCAGGCAGTTTAAGATTCGGATTCAGTTTCACAATGGCGGGATCATTCCATTTCTTAATGGTGCCGAGATAGATATCTCCCAGCGTTTTACCATCCAGCACCAACTGGCCTGATTTGATATTCGGAAGGTTCACCGCCAGCACAATGCCACCGATCACAGTAGGAAACTGGAATAAACCCTCAGATGCCAGTTTTTCATCGGTGAGTGGCGCATCTGAAGCACCAAAATCAACCGTACCAGCTATGATCTGTTTTACGCCACCCGAAGAGCCAATTCCCTGATAATTGATTTTGTTACCGGTTTCTTTTTGATAGGAATCAGCCCATTGGGTATATATCGGTGCCGGGAAAGTCGCTCCGGCTCCTGTCAGGCTGGTTGCTGAAAATGAAGAGACAGATACCATAGCTGATGCTGCTGCCATCATACCTACTACAGTGAGACGCATTGGTTTCATACACCCTCCGCTAAGAGACACATCATTCATCAAAAACAACTGTTAGTAGTTTGGTTTTATACCAATTCAACTTCAATATACGGGGAGAAATAAGGACTCGCCTCATATTGCCCGTTGAAACTTGAAGTTTACCGAGTATAAAAAGATGATTCTGGAGGGAAAAATAAGTCACTTTGATGACAGCAAAATGTACGAATTATGACATTTTTATGACACCGGTTCAGAATGAAGAACTCAGGAATCAGCCGCTAGTGGGATGTAAGCCCGAATGGATAAGCCCCCCCTTTCACTTCTGCCCACATCAAGATATCCGTCATGCATGTCGATGATACGGTTGATAATAGCAAGCCCCAGCCCAACGCCACTGTGATTATGGCGGTTATTCATGCTATGCGCTTTTCCCTGCCTGAAAGGCTGGAACAAAATATCAATGTCTTCCTTTGTGATACCAGCGCCATTATCTTCCACCTGAAACCAGCCGAATTTTTCAGTTTTTCCAGTGCTGATACCGATCCATCCATTACCATAACGCTGAGCGTTAGTGAGCATATTCGCCAGTACACGCTTCACTGACAGAGGGTCGGCCATAATGAAAACCGGAATAACAGACAGGTTATCTGCAATTTCCGCCTTTTCTGCCCTCATCACTTCCTTAATGAGCTGATTTAACTCACAACGAATTTTTGCCGTATCCTGCCCGGCCCGCTGATAATCGATGAACTGGCTAATAATTGCATTACACTCTTCAATATCATGATTCACGGATTCACAAAGGAAATCATTTTCTCCGCCAATCAGCTCCATCGCCAGCCGTATCCGTGTCAGCGGAGTACGTAAATCATGGCTGAGACCTGCTATAAAAATAGCCCGATCTTCCTCCAGCGACTTAAGCGCCACCGACATTTGGTTAAAAGCACGGATAACCGACCGGGTGCCGGATGTTCCCGATTCAGGTAATGGGGTAATGATTTTGCCTTTTCCTGTCCTGATGATTGCCTGCTGTATGGCGGCCAAAGGACGCCTTTGTGCCCGAAGGTAAAGCCAGCACATTGCGGCAACGAGGAGTACTGACAATAGTGTGCTGATCAGGATATACGGGAATACGGTAATAAATGAGATGCCTTCCTGCCTTGCCAGCATGGTGGCAGACAGATAACTGATCATCAGGCTACTCAACGGCATCGCCAGTGCCCAGACCAGAGCACGGGAGAATTTATGATGCAGTGAGAGCCTGAACTTTTTCATAACGTACTTCCACTTATTCCTTATCAGGTACCTTATTACGATTTATGCTTGATTACCGTCAGGAACGAAAACATATCCCAATCCCCAAACAGTCTGGATATAGCGGGGATGTGCCGGATCTTCTTCAAGCAGACGACGCAGACGGGAAACCTGTACATCAATAGAACGTTCCGTTGCACCGTATTCCCTGCCCCGGGCCAGACTCATCAGCTTATCCCGCGATAATGGTTCACGGGGATGAGACACCAGTGCTTTCAGTACAGAAAACTCACCACTGGTCAGGGACAGTTGTTCATCTTTATGGAACATTTCTCGCGTCCCGAGATCCAGTTTAAATTTACCAAACGTCACGACGGCATTATCCGGTGTCTGTGCGCCGGATAATTCATTAGAGTGCCTGCGCAACACTGCTCGGATACGTGCCAGTAATTCCCGTGGATTAAAGGGCTTTGCCAGATAATCATCCGCTCCGATTTCCAGACCGACAATCCGGTCAACTTCTTCCCCTTTCGCAGAGATCATAATGACAGGGATCGGGTTATTCTGACTCCTTAATCTGCGACAGATTGAAAGCCCATCTTCTCCCGGCAACATTAAATCCAGTACAATCAGTTGAATAGATTCTCTGGTCAATAAGCGGTCCATCTGCTCTGCATTTGCAACACAACGAACTTGAAAACCCTGCTCCGATAAGTAGCGTTCCAGCAATACCCGCAAACGCATATCATCATCAACAACAAGTATTTTATAACTCTCTTGCATGTGTCAGCTCCCAAGATGCTCCATGCCCGCAATATCCATTATTCTTACAGAAAATCCATGCCTTAAAATAACACTAACGCCATGTATTTTAAGAATATTTGCAATATTGGCAATAATTACTTATGTTTCTGTTTTTCATCCCTGTTTTCCTTGCTCCCTGATTTACACCTACTGCTTTTATATCTCCGGTGGCTGATAACGGATTTCCAGAATCCAGTAAACTGCCAGACCATTCGGCGTCATTACAGTCACTTCATCATCAACCCGCTTGCCAAGTAGCGCTCTTGCCACCGGCGAATCAATGGAAATCCATTTTTTGGCCGGATCAAACTCATCCGGCCCCACCAGACGGAAAATATATTCTTCGGCTTTTTCGTTTTCGACTTTAACCCATGCCCCAAAAAAAACTTTTCCTTCCTGTCGCGGATCAGGGTCTACAATTTGCAAGACATCCAGTCTTTTAGATAAAAAACGCACGCGACGGTCAATTTCTCTTAACCTTTTTTTACCATAAATATATTCTGCGTTTTCTGAACGATCGCCTAATGCAGCCGCATCAGAGACAGCCTGAGTAACTTGTGGGCGCTCAGTTTTCCAAAGGTATTTCAGTTCCTGATCAAGCGCCTGCCAGCCCTCTCGGGTAATATAGTTACTTTTGCCCATGAAAAACTCACTTGAGAAAATATGATTAATGGCGCAGTACTATATCTTAACCGGGCAGATATTCGATGAGTTCCATCGCAACATGACAGAAATATTATGCTATACCTGTTAAATTCCGAGTCGCATCACAGCAGAAAATAATCAGTCACTGCGGTGGTTCAGGACTCGCAACAAAACGGACAATCGAAAGAAAGATAGAAGGCATATACACAATGGATTTCAAGATGCGGCGCAGCCAACAAAGAGGCCACTTGAAAGACGAAATATAGAAACTGGAAATTATTGCGCTCTGTACGTATATAATGGAGCCAAGTTTGAACCCTGCCAGCATCCAGTTAAATGATGAATCTGGCCCTGTCTGCGGATATCTGCTGATATCTACAGGCGCAGAGAAAGTTGAAGAAAATAGACTATGAATGAATCTTTAAGTCGAATTATTGCCGGTGAGTTACAAGCTCAGCCCCAACAAGTTCTGGCTGCTATTACTTTACTTGATGAAGGAAACACCGTTCCCTTTGTTGCCCGTTACCGTAAAGAAGCTACCGGAGGTCTTGATGACACCCAGCTTCGCCAGCTTGAAAGCCGTCTTGGCTATCTGCGCGAACTGTCAGACCGCCGCCAGACTATCCTGAAATCTATCGAAGAGCAGGGTAAACTGACGAGTGAACTGGCTGAAGCCATTAATAGCACGCTCAGCAAAACCGAACTGGAAGACCTCTACCTTCCTTATAAACCTAAGCGCCGTACCCGTGGTCAAATTGCGATTGAAGCCGGGCTGGAGCCACTGGCAGACCTGTTGTGGCAAGACCCGCAGCAAGAACCGGAATCTGCCGCTGCTGCTTACGTTAATGCTGACAACGGTGTTGCAGACACCAAGGCCGCTCTGGATGGCGCTCGCTATATATTGATGGAGCGTTTTTCTGAAGATGCGTCTCTGTTGGTGAAAGTACGTGAGTACCTGTGGAAAAATGCACACCTGACTGCCAAAGTCGTTGAAGGTAAAGAGGAAGAAGGCGCTAAGTTCAGCGATTACTTCGATCATCATGAAGCTATCTCCTCTGTTCCCTCGCATCGCGCTCTTGCGATGTTCCGCGGACGTAATGAAGGCATCCTGCAACTGTCCCTGAATGCCGATCCCCAGTTTGAAGAAGCCCCTAAAGAAAGTTACTGCGAGCAGATTATCACTGACCACCTGAACCTGCGTCTGAACAGCGCACCGGCTGATAGCTGGCGCAAGGCTGTCGTGAACTGGACATGGCGGATCAAAGTACTGCTGCATATGGAAACAGAGTTAATGGGTACGCTGCGCGAAAAAGCAGAAAACGAAGCGATCAACGTCTTCGCCCGTAACCTGAATGACCTGATGATGGCGGCTCCTGCAGGTATGCGTTCCACAATGGGTCTGGATCCGGGTCTGAGAACAGGCGTGAAAGTTGCTGTTGTGGACTCAACCGGTAAATTGCTGGCTACAGATACCATCTACCCGCACACGGGTCAGGAAAATAAAGCAGCCGCAGCAGTTGCAGCGCTGTGCACCAGACATAATGTTGAGCTGGTCGCTATTGGTAATGGCACGGCATCCCGTGAAACAGAACGCTTCTTTGCCAACGTTCAGAAACAGTATCCTGCTGTTACCGCACAGAAAGTCATTGTCAGTGAAGCCGGTGCATCCGTTTATTCTGCTTCAGAACTGGCAGCTCAGGAATTCCCTGATCTGGACGTTTCACTGCGTGGAGCGGTTTCTATTGCCCGTCGTCTTCAGGACCCACTGGCGGAACTGGTTAAAATCGAGCCAAAATCCATTGGTGTTGGTCAGTATCAGCACGATGTCAGCCAGACTCAGCTTGCCAAAAAACTGGATACTGTGGTTGAGGACTGTGTAAACAGTGTCGGTGTTGATCTGAATACCGCATCTGTTTCTCTGCTGACCCGGGTTGCAGGTCTGAGCCGCTCTGTCGCCCAGAATATCGTCACCTGGCGTGATGAAAACGGTCGTTTCAACAACCGTGAAGAGCTGCTGAAAGTTCGCCGCCTCGGGCCAAAAGCGTTCCTGCAATGTGCGGGCTTCTTGCGGATTAATCAGGGTGATAACCCGCTGGATGCTTCTACCGTCCATCCAGAATCCTATCCGGTCGTTGAAAAAATTCTGGCTACAACAGAGCAGACTTTACCGGAACTGATGGGTAACCCCGCAGCTTTACGCGATTTGAAAGCTCAGGATTTTACCACGGCAAAATTCGGTATCCCGACGGTCACCGACATTCTGAAAGAGCTGGAAAAACCGGGTCGCGATCCTCGCCCTGAGTTCAAGACCGCCACGTTTGCCGACGGTGTGGAGACAATGAATGACCTGCGTGCAGGTATGATTCTGGAAGGTACTGTCACTAATGTCACCAACTTCGGTGCATTTGTTGATATCGGTGTCCATCAGGATGGGCTGGTGCATATTTCTTCTCTTTCCGATCGATTCGTAGAAGATCCACACACCGTAGTGAAAACGGGCGATATCGTGAAAGTGAAGGTGATGGATGTTGACCTGAACCGCAAACGTATTGCCCTGACAATGCGCCTTGATGAGCAGCCGGGAGAAGCTCCGGCCCGCCGTAATAACTCTCAGGGAAATAACCGCCAGGAACGTAATGGCAATGAACGTAACCGGAATGGCAAAGGCCGCCAGAATTTCCGTTCATCCGGTTCCGCACAATTAGCTAATAGTGCCATGAGTGATGCTCTGGCAGCCGCTTTTGGTAAAAAACGTTAATATTCTGCGGTAGTGCACTTTCAGAACTGGCTTAATTAAGCCAGTTCTGTCAGGCATAAAATGTGTTAGATATATACACTTTATCTTTCAGGTTATCTCTGTATCAACTACAACGTATCTTGAAATCCAATATGTATATTCGTCACTGAAAATCGTTTTTAATTTTCATTAACAAAATAAAATACCTTAATAAATCAATACTATTTTCATCATCACACTGCAATTTATTGTCGATCTAATAAAT
Organism: Xenorhabdus sp. PB30.3; assembly: GCF_963895965.1. Lineage (NCBI taxonomy): Bacteria > Pseudomonadati > Pseudomonadota > Gammaproteobacteria > Enterobacterales > Morganellaceae > Xenorhabdus > Xenorhabdus sp. PB30.3. The sequence goes on from NZ_CAWQMW010000161.1 coordinate 24,559, forward strand.
TTAAATAGGAGAAATGACTGCCTGTCTTCATTAATACTTAATATAATCTGTTGCGAAAATTCAATCACTATTATTAATAG
>NZ_CAWQMW010000162.1:0-24284 GCF_963895965.1 Xenorhabdus sp. PB30.3
TATTTAAGGTGTGAATTTTTAAAGTGGATTTTTAATATTTAGTTTAATCTTATTTTTTTGGTTTCTTAATTAAACAGATCAATCTTTACAGATATGGTTAATGATATGATATTTAGAATAGTGACGATGTTTTAATAGATTATTTGTTAAAGCCTAAAGGAATATAATATGAAAATTAAATTTATGATTGGCATTTTCATTATGATAATTATGCAAGGTCATGCTTATGCTTTTGCAGGAAATTGTAAAGCAAACAACGGACGTACAGGATATATACAAGGCGTTTATATTGGGGTAGATGATGGTAATGATGGTAGTGTTACTTTCAATTTTTTACCCAATGGTTCAAAAAAAGAAGTAACAATCTCTTTTTATAATTACGTAAGTAGTAAACACAATGTAATACTTCCAGATGATATTGTGGCTGCCGAAAATACACGGGCTGCTTTTTCACTTTTATTAACAGCCTATTCCTCTGGGTCACCGATAAAAATTATGAGGTGTTATAAGGACGGGCTTGTGGCGTTTGGAATGGGACAAAATAGGCTTTAAATAGGATACATTATGGCGATAGGACGGGGATGATATCGGTTTAGACATCCCTGCCTATGCTGTTTGGTACTTTTGTAATGCTGCCCGGCTTTCAAGAGTGCTACCGCCGGTCAGTAATACACTGTTACGGATCAATTCCAGTGCATTGCGCAAAGCACTACAGGCCGGATTATGATAAATAGTGATATCTGCTATTACACATTATCTTTCTGTTTAGCGGAAGATCCGGCCCATAATTAAAGGATTATTAAAACGACAGGCGCAGTGCCAGTGCAGACAACGTCACAAAAAGAACCGGAATGGTCATCACGATCCCGACGCGGAAATAATAACCCCATGAGATAATGATATTTTTCTGCGCGAGAACATGCAGCCAAAGTAACGTTGCCAGGCTCCCAATGGGCGTGATTTTAGGTCCCAGATCACTGCCAATAATATTGGCGTAAATCATAGCCTCTTTGATAACCCCCGTGGCCGTACTGGATTCAACAGAAAGTGCACCAACCAGAACGGTAGGCAGGTTATTCATCACCGATGATAGAATTGCTGTCAGGAAACCGGTGCCCAGCGTCGCTCCCCAAAGACCGTAATCAGTTAAGGTATTCAGTATGCCAGACAGCACATCGGTGAGACCGACATTACGCAAGCCGTATACCACCAGATACATCCCAAGTGAAAAAATAACGATTTGCCAGGGTGCCTTTTTTAGTACGTTACCCGTATTGATCACATGACTTCGGCGAGCAACCAGCCAGAGGACAAGAGCGGCGACAGCGGCAACCAAACTCACAGGGATGCCTAAAGGCTCAAGGGCAAAGAAACCCGTCAATAACAGGGCAAGTACAATCCAACCGGTTTTGAATGTGCGCACATCACGAATAGCCTCACGCGGTAATTTCAATTTCGCAACGTCATAGGCTTTCGGAATATCTTTGCGGAAAAACCAGTGCAACATGGCAAGCGTAGCGGTGATAGCAGCGATATCAACCGGTACCATTACTGAGGCATAATCATGAAATCCCAGTTTGAAGAAGTCAGCAGAGACGATATTCACCAGATTGGAGACGATCAACGGTAAACTGGCCGTATCAGCAATAAATCCTGCGGCCATGACGAATGCCAGCGTGGCTCCCCGGCTGAAACCTAGCGCCAGAAGCATAGCAATCACTATCGGTGTCAGAATTAACGCCGCACCATCGTTTGCGAACAACGCAGAAACACTGGCTCCGAGCAAAATAATGTAGGTGAAAAGCCAGCGGCCTCTGCCTCCTCCCCAACGTGCAACATGCAGGGCTGCCCATTCAAAAAATCCCGATTCATCAAGCAACAGACTAATGATAATAACAGCGATAAAGGCTGCCGTTGCGTTCCAGACAATTTGCCACACTACTTGAATATCACTGACATGGACAACACCCGTGATCAAGGCAAGTGTGGCACCAATGACAGCACTCCAGCCAATGCCAAGCCCCTTTGGTTGCCATATCACCAGAATCAGAGTCAGAATAAAAATTGCCCCTGCAAGCCACATAGTTTTCTCCTAAATATACATATGTGAAAAATCGAATTTGTTTGAATAAATTTTTTGTTACTGACAGACAGATTTGCCGCTTGTTGACGGGTTGATCTTCTGAAGTCGCGTACTCAACTGAGCTATCTCAGCCTGCTGACATTGAAAAGCCTGTTCAAGAACATTGGCTGCCCAGACAGGGATATGTGGAGACAAACGATAGTAAATCCACTTGCCTTCACGTCGATCTAGAAGTAGCCCGGCTTCGCGAAGCATGGCCAGATGGCGCGAAGTTTTAGACTGCGGTTCCTGAAGTGCCGTTGAGATATCGCAAACACACAGCTCGCCGGTCTCACGTAGCAACAACATGATACGAAGGCGCGTCTCATCCGAAAGATATTTGAAAAAATGAAGCGGGGTAAGCTGAGTCATAAATACTCCTAATGAAGAAACGCGCGGGGTGCGTAGTGGCGGATGCAGGGCAGCAAATGCCGAAAGCACGTGAACCACGACTCTGGCCCCATATTCCGGTCTGGCGATGATACACAGTATGTCTCTCAGGCCTGTAGATTTTAGCGTTAGAGCTGTTTGGCCCGTCCCTGCCTTTATCATGGATGGCAGGAATGAGCCGGTGGAATTTATCAGATTATTCCTTTCTGGGTAAAGGTAATTCGTGTCGCTTCATTCAAGTCCATGGTCTTCATGGCTTCTGGTGATACCCACTCAATTTCCTGAAATTCTTCGTTGAATGTAATGTCTCGGTTGGTACTTATACAGTCAAAGATGAGGTAAATCATGTAAATTTCTTCTGTGGTGCCATCCGGATACGTTTTAATCCGGATATCATCACGAAAAGCCCAAGGTTTCACTTCTGTTATTTTCAGAGTATCACCCAGCTCTTCCCTGATTTCTCGTCTCAGTGCTGCTTCCATTGTTTCATTGGGCTCCATTCCTCCTCCGGACAATGCCCACTGACCCGGGAAAACACCACGATCAGATGCCATCTTACAAAGCAGGTATTCTCCATTATTCTGAATGATAGGACAGACAATTGTTCTTTGACGCATATCACCTCCGCAGCATATTTATTTTATTGATAACTATATCAGAAAATTCGTTAATATTATCCGGGCCTTGACAAATCATCACTCTGTTCCGGAGATTTTTGGGAAGGTTATTCAAAAAGTATTGATACTCATCATGCCAGCCTTTTATCCATTTAATTTTTGTCACTTCATCAGGAAACTCCTTGGGGCGGATGCCGTGAGTTTCATCAGCATGTAAATGTTGAAGAGAATGTTCTGCGGAATAATTAAGGAAAACGATAAGGTCTGGTACAGGAATAATATGATTTATTTCTTCCCATAATTGCATATATGCTCTGTGATGTGATTCATTGATATACCCCGTCTTCAGCATGAAATTAATAAATATGTAATCTTCAAGGTGAGAACGCTCCATTACTAGGTTAAATCCCTTAGCAATCCAAGATATTATTAGCAAAGCCCGTTGGATCATAAAGTTGAGTTGTATTAAATAACCGTAGTTATTGGTATCCTCAAAAAGATACTGCAGGAAAGAATGGTGAACACTTTTTTCGTCAATGGCGATGGTATATGGATCATGTTGAAATAGGGATGAAGATAGTCGTTTAAGCAGGGTACTTTTGCCCACACCTGAGTTTCCAGATAGACATATATATAGTGATTTTCTTTCTAGGTTTCCTTCTCTTTTGTCTACGGACCAAGGGTCCATATAAAGATAATCATATTTCATGCTGTAAATTCCCTATTATCCAACCAAAATCGATTATTTTCACATTTATGCATGATTTCACTATTCCCGAAAATTGCCTGAAAAATTTTTTCTGGCGGGTCAACCAGCATATTACCAAGCAGAGTATAGTTTTCACCATCAGGAATAATAATATCAAAATTTGGTTCCATGACGACATTGGCTTTATCACGCTCTTCAAAGGTAGCCCAGCTTATTGGCATGGCTGGATACTGTTTTTTCAGTGCTTCCATTTTGTAGATAAACAAATCGGTTTCTATTTCCAGTTTATCTCTTTTTTCTTTTCCGACCCCTAATGGGCAGAACTGATAAAATCGCCATGCCTGAATTTTATAAGGAAGATTCTCAATCCAGCTAACAATATCGTTTAAGGTATTAATATTTGACTGGGAAACAACTGTGGTTAGTTTTATATTAATATTGTTATGTGCTTTAGGGAGCCACATCAATATATTTTTGATAACTCTATGTTGATTGCTCATTTTACCACTGCGAATATCCGTATTAACTTGTTGGTTAATACCGTCAATTGGCATTCCCACCCAGTCTAAAACAGGGTTTAATCGCTTATGATCCATCATGAAGCGATGTCCAACTGTTGATAAGTAGGTCATAAATCCAATGTTTTTTGCATATTCAATTAATTCAATAAAGTCTGCTCTTGAAGTAGGTTCCCCTCCTGTAAAACCTATACGACGGAAGCCCATTTGATACATCCGGTCAATGACAGTAAATGCGGTGGTGAGAGGAGAGTCTTCTATGCCTGGGTTTCGGAAGCATAGATCACAATCAAGATTACAATGTGAGGTTATTCTGAAGTCCATAAGTAGGCTACTAATGTCCATAAAGCATCCTTATATGATTAATGAAAAATCCCAATAAACACTACATTCTGTATGGTTATTAACATTAAAATACTCTGTAAGGAATAAAATTCAAGCAGTAACATGCTTTTTTTTCAAAAGAAGTGATGTACAGAGATCTGGATCAATATTTGTGAGATTCACCTTGAAAAGGAAATTTTTTTCATTAAATACATATATCACGATACTAAAATAATTAATTAGGTATAAAATGATAGAGGTAAACTTACTACAGTTTGATAAATGAAATGATTTAAAATTTAAAGTAAACACAAAAATAGTTTAATGGATATAAAATAAGCATGGCATTGTATAACTAAGCAAAGGAGGTGAGTATGAAAGCAGTTATTTTCGATATGGATGGTGTACTGATAGACTCTGAGCCACTATGGAAAAAATCAGGTATGCTAATTTTAAATCATTATGGTATTCCTATCACTTATGATGAAATGCTCAGTATGGCAGGTATACCAGTATCCGGTATGATAGATAGAGCTTGTCGACTTTATAATAAAAATAATTTAAATAAATCTAAAATTGAAAAAGAGCTTTTTCATAAAGGGGTTGAATTAATTCTTACGGAAAAACCAATTATGGATGGGATAGTCGAGTGCTTAGAACTATTAGTGAAGAGGAATATTAAAATTGGCATTGCTTCTGCTTCTCCATTATCCTTCTTGTTAAAAATAGTTGAACAATGTGGTATTGATAATTATTTTGATTATATATCCTCTGCTGAGGATATGGCATATAATAAACCCCACCCAATGGTTTATCTAAACGCCGCAAAAAAATTGAATGTTTTACCTACAGAGTGTATAGGAATAGAAGATTCAAAAACCGGTATGATTTCAGTTAAAGCTGCCTCAATGAAATGCATAGTGATACCAAATAATATCGAATACAATCACGCATATTGGGATGTTGCTGATTGGAAAATAAAAAGCATACATGAATTGGAGAATATAATTTAATTAATTGTAACTAAAAAATAGCTCTTAGTGTTTCAAATGAATAGAGAGCTTAGTTTCATTATTCTTTCATTCGACTAATAAAATTTAATATGCGACTGATATTGGTTTCCATGAGGGAATATACAGGCTATTAAGAATTGAATATTTCAAAGTAGCTTGAGGTAGGAGTATGATGATGTTACCTTACGGCGATGTAACCTTCGCTATTAATGTCTAATATTGGGTACAAGCTGTCCAAGGGGCGGTTTTGCCCCTCAGGACCGTTTCAACGGTCAGTTTTTTTAGTCAGCTCAGTAGCTGGGGCTTGTAACTGTTTCTCGTCCATCTTTTCACCTGTTTTATTTAATAAATAAACTGTATAAAAAACAGAAAATTACGAAAATTTAGAAACAGGTTCTTTGAACTGAGAATACCTAGCGTTACGAATTACTCTTAAGCGCTTTGTTAGCCAACATTTTTTTACTTAGTTTATCCATTTCTCGGTTTATCTTATCTAAGAGGTTTGTTATCTCTTTGGACAACTGCTGATAGTCATCAGTTATCTGTTCTTGGCTTTTATTAGCTAAGAAGAACAACTTTCTTGAAGTCTGAGTAATTAAATCAACATGGTGGGCTTGGGGATTTATAGTATTGACAGAGACCCACCTATTTATTGATTTTGCTGTTAAACTAAACAAAGGTTCCTTATACAAGTTGAAACTGTTTACGATTTTTACAACCTCACGCTGAGATTCTATTCTGTTTCTAAACTCACTCATAGCTTTGGTTTTCCTTCATTCATCAAAGATTTCATCCAACAATTTATTTCTGGAATACTATTAACTGCAATTTTTATTTCAGAGTCTGTAAGGTTAGAGCCAATTCCTCTTGTGCATAGTATTCTCGCGGCCTCTAATATACGAAATGGCTCATCTTCAATTGAAATGCTAAGCTCTCCTAGATTTAAGCTAGAGCGTCTGGAAAAGTTAGGGTGTTCTAAATGTGAAAGTGAGTAACATGTCGCGAAATTTCTAATAGCCAAAAATATCGTAGAAAGATCGAACACTTGAGACAGCGAAGACTCTTTGATTGATCGGTGAGCTGCATTAAATATCTCATAGAACTTAAAACAATCAGAGTCTCCATCTAAGTACTTATTGGGACTATCTAAATCTTCTAAATAATTGTAACCATCTTGTGAAAAAACTAACTTCGATTCTAGATGAAGATGCCAAGCAAAAGGATTGCCTTGCTCCCATAGTTCATTTATTCGTTCATACGAATAAATTGAATAATCTGAGGGATTAATGTTGTTTAATTGCCCGTTGGTAATGACCAACATGTCGATATCAGAGCCTAAATCAATATCTCCCCGACATACTGAACCAAACGCATAAATATGCACAATTATCTCCTATTGAATCGTTTAATGATAATTGACATAAAGAAACCAAACATGATTAATCTAGTAGCAAACATTAAAGCTAAAAAAGATCCGGGATATTTTGTTGTTCCATTAACACCAAATAGAATTTGAGGTGATTTTACAAATGAAGACCAATAGTTATTTACAATGTTAGGATCACCAAATTTGAAAACATCGTATATGGTGATAATTACTAACATCAATAATACGGCTCTAAATAGCTTGTAAGCACTTTCACCGTTACCCCAAATGAAGTCAAGCAGTTTAAATTTCAACCATTCCGTAAATAGACTAGCCCTAACGAATCCTTTATATTTCTTTCTATAATAAGATTCTTTTGAATGCCATGCCTTATACAAGTGCTCTTCTGTAGCTTTCAATTCAATGTTAATAGCCTTGTTAGCTGCTTTGGCATCACCAATTTGCTGATAGTTTGTTCTTAAAGACCGTGCAAACTTTAGTTTAAGGTTTTCTGCACTTGGACAACCTGTAAGCAAAATGTCTGTATCAATCTGAGTTTTCTCGAACATCGTATAATCAAACTTGCAACCATTAAAAGCAGAGCCCACAAGGTTACTATTGATAAATCGACAACCCGTAAAGTCGCAAGATTCGAATTTGCAGTTTCTCAGATATGCCGCATCAAATATACAGTATCTAAAATTTACATCTATAAATATCATGTCTTTTGCAACAACCCGAATGAAGAACGTATTGATATAATTATTTTTAATTTCTTCTCCCGTAAACTTCTTGTCAGTAATAGTTACTCTTTCACTGTTTTCTAACATATATTTCAACTCTAATTTAAATTGGTTATAATGATGTCCAACACCATATGAAAGTCTATTCGACAATCTCAATAATGGTGTCCGTAAGCCAACTTTTCAACTCTAGTTGCTATTCTGATCACAGCGTGTATAAACTAATACAATCAATTTCCACAGGACACTGTTGTGTCTGTATATTTCCCTTTATTTTCTTTACTTGATTGTGCCATGGTCTGGGGCATTATTAGATCTAACGGTAGTAAAGTTCATTATCGACACATTACCTTTGTTTTTGGTATTTCTGTAGCATGAATACACTGCTTAATCTTTGTATTTCCTGATTGAAGAACTTATCTTCAGTAAAATTACAAGAAAAGGCTTCGAGCATATGGTTTATGAGAGATTTCATGTCAGTACTGGTGAGTAGTTGCGCTTTAATCAATATCTTATAAGCTGCTGAAACCTCATTAAACTCATGCAATACTCATAACAGCCAATCTCTATTGCATCAATGATTTCACTAGGTACGGTAGAGAAGTCCATATCACCCGTTTCAGATTTTCTCTGCATATAGAGACAGACTTCTTCTAATAAGTCGAATGGGAAATTATCCTGATACTGATTAACATAGTCGAGAAGCACTTTTCTATAATATTCGGCATTATTATTTCCTATTAAATCAATGTATTCTGAAAGTTCTGTACCTTGTATCCATGATTTCATATTTTGTCCTAATGTAATATTATTCCAAGTCACTATATGTTAGGTATCATCTGAACTAATATACTTAAATCTAGCCAATCAATTGTCCTTGTACGTTTGCGATATCAATTGACACAATGCAACCTGCATTAAAATGTAGATAGTCATCTTCGATACCATCAGAAAAAATCACGCCATTTTCAGGCATCAACGATTCCAATTGCAACGGTGAACGCTCCTCAATTGTGCCAAATACTAGCTGTATGCCCGTTGTTTTACTGGGAAAAGGCTCTCGTACACTGAATTGAAGCTTTCTCTCCCCCCAACCATATCCCTGAGACAAAGGGTGATAATCTGCCCCCATGATGGCCTGAGCTCCCGCTAAGATAGACTGAAACCATCCAGTTGAGCCTAATCCTGTTGAAACAATGATGCCAGATGAAGATTGGAGTTCTTGCTGCCCTTGCCACTTGATCATATAGCGCGCTGAAGTGTGGCTTTTGGGGCCAATAAACAAGTCATTCACCGCTAATAATGTCTGACCATCGTTTGTAGTGGCCTGAGCAAAGGTAACGGATTTATTTGGCATCTTCTTTTTTATTGTACTCATAACAACATTACGAAGCTGACCAATATCAAAAGGTAATAACTTACCGTCCCAGCGGGTAGGGTCAGGGTTAATGGCAATGACGGGTTGACCATTTAAATATTTCAATGTATTAGCTACCAGACCATCCTGTCCTATTACAATCACGATATCGTGAGAAGAAAACTGATAGCTCGGCAGTAATGATCTTTCTAGGAGTTGGAACCGTCCTAACGCTTTAAGGACGGACTCTGCTTGGATTAACTGTTTTTGGTAGTGGTCATGTTCTGCAAGATAATCATCGGATTCGACATTATTATGCTCCAAATAAAATTTCGCCTGTGGCCATGTATTGAAACGCTCGATCAGTTCCTGTAATCGGGTTTTTCGGGTAACTAAGATAAAGCGAATATTCTCCATCCCATTCATGCTTTAGTCCCTTTTTTCATCATTTGACCAAATAAATCAGGAGAGATATTTAGTTCACCGATTTTGCCTGCATTCTGTGCCAAAGATTCAAATGCCATTGCTACTAACTGCTCTGGATTCATTTTAGCCAGTGCCATTGCTTTCAAGTTCTCAACAGGCAACTCGCGATAAGCTTTCATTTTCGCTTCGATAGCATAAGCATCTGCATCTGACTGAGTTCGCTGATTGTAAACACGTAACGAGACAAGTTCATTGCGCTTCGCTTCTGCATTCACTTCTGCAATGAGTTTTTCTTGCTCAATTTCCGCTCTTTCGCGTAACAGAGCTCGTTCGTTTTCCAGACGCGCCTCTTCGATTTCCTGCTGTTTGTTCTGTACAGATAAATCCGTTTCTAACTCCGCCTCTCTGATCATGCGTTCTTGTTCGACAGAAAATTTTCGTCTGGCATAAATAGCATCGTCGGCTTCCTTTAGTATCGACTCCCTCGCTTCAGCTTCAAGAGCTTTTAAGGTTTCTGGCGAAGGTGTGATTGCAGCAATCGACACATCGATAATATCGATACCGAGAGTTCCTAATGCTGACTGTGTATTCAGTTGATTACTTAAATGGATTACCAATAACTGGCTCATTAATAATGCTTCACGCATTGATGTGGTTTGGATTTTTGCCTGAATCAATGTTTGTGCACTGCGTACCACTTTATCACTCAGTTTTAACGGGTCTTCGGAAGCATAAGATTTACCATCTTGCGTCAAGTTGTAATTCAGTACACCCGCCGTTTTTTCGGGGGCTTTTATCTGAAATGTGATTTGGCCTTGAATACGTAAGCTTTGGAAATCCGCTGTTTGAAGATTAAAAATAAACGGCGCTTCTAGGGCATTCAATGGTAATGCCGCAATAGAGGTTGTTGTCGCGTTGTACCAAAAACTGATCCCTTTACCTTGTTTAATTACCTTGCCATTGACCGATTTAATGACGAAGGTAGATGAGTCTGCTTTGAAGTAATTAATGTTAAACATAGCTATCTCCAATTAGTGTCCCTATGACAATAATTGAATATTGTCTTATTGACACTAATCAGTCAAGGATTAAGTGTCTTAATGACAAAATATTTTTTTAACGTATGATCGTCTTCATGGATAACCAAATGACTCAGTGATAATTAAGCCAATGAATGAAAGTGAATATTTAACCCACTACGATAGAAAGGACTACCTTTCACCCCTTCTTAGTGTTGATGCTGTGCTGTTTACCTATCATGATGAAACCTTGAAAGTGCTTCTTGTTGAACGCGCGAACCATCCCGATAAAGGTATGTGGGGGCTACCGGGAGGATTTGTTGATGAAGATAAGGACGGTACACTTGAAGAGACGATCTTAAGGAAGTTAAAAGAAAAAACAGGCGTGATCCCTCCTTATATTGAGCAGCTATGTACTGTTGGTAACAGCCAGCGCGATAAACGGGGATGGTCTGTCACTGTATGTTATACCGCGCTGATTGCTTATCAATCCTGTGAACATCATATTGATGCTGTCGAATCCGTTAAATGGGTTCCTATTGACGAAATAGAAAAAATGTCGCTGGCCTTTGACCATACGCAGCTGTATCAGCAAGCGCGGGAGAGACTACAACAGAAATCACTGTATTCCATCGTACCAGGATTCGCGCTACCTGAAGTTTTTACGCTGACAGAATTACAGCATGTCCATGAAGTGCTAATTGGCAAAACATTACAAAAAAAATCTTTCAGACGCCGTTTAGAGCAGGCTGACTTATTGATTGATACGGGTAAAAAACGCCATGAGAGAGGCCGCCCAGCTAACTTGTACCGTCTCAAGGCGGAATCTGCCGATTACCGCTTTATCCGTAACTTAGAGTTTTAATCTATCTACAAATATAATCCAGCTATGGTGACCAATGAAAATTGGTGCTCATAAATAATGAATTAGCCCCACTCACTTACAGTGGAGCTAATTCATTTTTTTACCTTATCTAACGAGTAATATCAGAGCTATTCACGCCAATAGTATGATTTTGAACTATAACTTCAGCCAATTCGCATATTGTCGGATGAGAAAACAGCAGTGCGAGCGGGATTTCCATATTCTGTTTCCGCATACGGGATAATAATTGTACCGCTGTTAATGAATGGCCTCCCAGTGCAAAGAAATTATCATGGCGACCTACTTGTTTCTGTTCCAATAATTCCTGCCATATCTCTGCCAGTGCAATTTCTACATTACCAAGCGGTGCCTGATAGGCTACAGTAGCAGGTTGAGCTGAAATTTGCATAGCTGGTGGCAGATCAGTCTGAGCGGCAGTAAAGTCCTCCAGTAATTTCCGGTGTTCAGTGGTAGGCAGAGTAGAAATATCCATAATCGGTTTTTGGGGCTCATTTTCCAGTGCGTGTACCAGATCGGACAACGTTGTGGTCATACAGGTAATCAGATAAGCAGGATCAATTCCCGCAACTGACTGAGCACTCAGCAGGAAGCCTTTACTTAAATCATCCACGGCAAGATAAAGAGGATAATTCGTCCTTTCCTTGCCGGTGACCAGATGTATGCCTTCCCATAGTGTGTTGGTGACATTTGGCTGGCTATGACGATAGTTCAGCAGCGTATTAAAAAGTGGCAGAGGCGGTGCAATGTTGCTACAGCGCTGTGCTTGTGCCAGTGACGCTTGTTCGTGTTCAAGTAACTGTGTCAGGCTGCGATAGGTGGCTTTCACGGTTTCCTGAACACTGTTTTTTGCCAGCCGGATACGCACAGGCAGGGTATTAATAAACAGTCCCAGTGTTTGTTCAATACCGGCATTTCCCTGCATTCGTCCCAGCAAAACAGTACCGAAGACCACATCATCCCGCCCGCTTATTTTTGCCAGTACCTGTGCCAGTGCTACGTGGAATAATACGCCGGGGCTGACTCCCTGACGGCTTGCCTGCTTACGGACGGCTCTGGACAGAGATGCACTTAGTGGTTTAATGACCTCAGTTATCTGCCTGTTTTCACTGTAGATATCCAGTATCCCGAAAGGAGCGGTAGGCGTATCCACATCGGCAAGCATTTCACGGAAGAAGGTTTCATGATCTGCTATCGGCATGTGCAGGGACTGGGCAATAAAGTCACGATAAGGCAGTGCCGGAGGCAGTGGTTCAATGCGTTGGTGCAGAAGCTCCCTGATTTCAGCAATGATATGATCCAGCGACATATGGTCATTAAGTATGTGGTGACAGCAGAAAGCCAGCAGCCACTCACCCTGATGCGGATCATAGGCAATATCGGCGGAGAATAACGGTGCACGGCTGATATCAAGGCGATGCTGACAAGGCTCGGTGTACGCTAGCAACTGAGCCGGAATGTCTTCGCTACTATCTGTATCCGGTATAAAGGTCTTGATATGCAGGGATGCCTGACGCCAGACAACCTGTACCGGCTGAGCTATCCCTTCCCAGCAGATAGCTGTGCGCAGGATATCATGGCGATTAATGAGTTGTTGTAAAGCGTTCAGAAAAGCATCAAGGCGTTTACGGCTATCGAATGCGATCAGGGTATGTAGTAGATAAACATCTCCCTGCGTTTGCATCAAATGATGGAACAACATACCTTCCTGTAATGGCGCAAGAGGGTAGATATCCTGAATATTGGCGGCTCCACCGGGAATGCCAGCAGCAATCAGATCAATTTCATCTTGTGCCAGAGAAACCAGCGGCAACATGTCAGGCGTAATCGCGGTACAGTTATCAGGGATCAGGTTAGGAGGGATGGCGAATGTCTCTGGGTTATCCTCCGTGACTTGCATCGTTTTTGCCATTTCAGCCAGAATCGGCGTGACGAACACCTCACGGATATTAAGACTCCAGCCACGGCTGCGTAGTCGTTCGACTAAGTTGATAATCATCAGTGAATGACCGCCCAGTTCAAAGAAATGGTCATAACGCCCGATTTTTTCCAACCTCAATAATGCCTGCCAGATCTCAGCCAGTACCATTTCTGCTTCACCCTGCGGTTCTATATAAGTCCGGGTAACGATAGCATCCAGATCCGGTGCAGGCAGTGCCTGACGGTCGAGTTTGCCATTAGGAGCCAGTGGGAACGCATCCAGTATTACAAATGCGCTGGGCAGCATATAGTCAGCAAGGTATTGTGCAAGTTGTCGGCGTAGCTCTGCGGGCTCCGGTTTTGCATCGGGTTCAGCGATAAGATAGGCAACAAGGCGTTTATCATTCCCTGTTTTTGAATAAGAACTCTCTTCGCGGGCCAGTACGATAGCTTCACGTACACCCTGACACTGGAGCAGTCTGGTTTCAATCTCGCCTAACTCAATACGGAAGCCGCGGATTTTAACCTGAAAGTCATTGCGGCCGAGGTATTCAATATTACCGTCAGCGCGCCAGCGAGCCAGATCACCGGTCTTATACATACGGGCATCGGGTTGCTTGCTAAAAGGATCAACAACAAATTTTTCGGCAGTCAGCTCCGGTTGATTTAAATAACCCCGCGCAACACCCATGCCCCCAATGTGGATTTCGCCACTTACACCGATAGGAACCGGTTGACCAAATGTATCCAGAATATAGATGCGGGTATTGGAGAGCGGGCGCCCAATCGGGATACTGTGAATGATGGGGGAAATATGATCATTGCTGTCCATCATCATTTCCCTGTTGACCATTATCGCAGTCGCAGTAATGGTGATTTCTGTCGGGCCATAAGCGTTGAACCAGCGGCAGTTTGCTGTTTCCGGGCATGAAAACCAGTCTATTAAACCGCGGGGTTCTACTTTATCCCCTCCAACGATCAGAGTATGAATGCAGGAACTGAAACCGCTGCGTCCGGCTTTTATCTCCTGTCCCCAATGATGCCAGAAAGCAGTCGGCACATTAATGATCGTGACTTTCTGTTCACGTATGAAATCGACAAAAGTGTTGTCCGGTACTTTGAGGTGAGAGGGACGAAGTACCAGCGTAGCGCCGGAGGCCAGAGTAGGAAAAATATCTGATACTGAAATATCAAATGCGAAGGTAACAAACTGAAGCACACGATCTCCCGGCGCGGGTTCACTAATTTGACAGTGAGCGCCAATAAGGCTGACCACATTACGGTGTTCGAGCATAACGCCTTTCGGCTTTCCGGTTGAACCAGAGGTGTAAATGATATAAGCCAGATGATGTGGCTGAATTCCCGTTTGCTGGTGGTCAGGATTATCGGCAGATTGTTTTTGCATACCATCCCGATGAGTTTCATCATCCAGTAACCAGATGGGGATATTTTGTATCGGTAAGCGCGTTTGTAGATGTTTCTGGGTCAGTAATATGACGGGCTTACTGTCAGTGAGCTGGTATGTCAGCCGTTCTACGGGATATTCCGGATCAAGCGGAACGTAACCGGCACCTGCTTTTAAAATCCCAAGCAGGCCAACAATCATATCCAGCCCCCGCTCAACATGAATTGCCACCCGATCATCAGGACGAACGCCAAAGGCAATCAGGCTGTGGGCCAGTTGATTGGCGAGGCGGTTAAGTTCGCCATAACTCAATGACTGTTCTTCAAAGATCACTGCCGTTGCATCGGGTGTGCATTGTACTTGTTCTTCGAATAGCTGATGAATCAACATATTCTGTGAAAGACCGGTAACAGGGTTTTGGGTTGGTTTATTACACTGAACCGGTGGAATATCGTTGAAATCAGTCAATAACTGCTGACGCTCGGCAACAGATAACATCGGTAGGAAGCTAATAGCCTGCGTTTCATCTAATGTCATGGCTGTCAGCACATTGGTGAGATAGCCCACGATGCGTTGAACCGTTGCTCTGTCAAACAGACTTGATGCGTATTCCAGATAACCGTTGAGTCCATCCTGAGTTTCAGTCAGTGCCAGTGTCAGGTCAAAATAGGCGGTGCTGTGCGGCTGTTCCATTAATGAAACGGATAATCCCGGTAACTTGATGGAGGGTTCGGTTGTATTGTTCAGTGCCAGCATAACCTGAAAGATCGGGTTATGGCTCAGGCTGCGTTCAGGATGCAGAATTTCCACTAACTGTTCAAAAGGCAGCTCCTGATGAGCGTAAGCTGCAAGCGAGCGCTCACGGACATGGGTGAGTAAATCGGCTACGGAGTGGCACTGTTCAGTTTCGATACGTAAAGGCAGGGTATTGACGAAAAAGCCAATTAATCCTTCGAGTTCACTGTGTGAACGATTGGCAACGGGTGTGCCGATAACGATATCGTTTTGCCCACTTAACCGGGTAAGTACAATTCCCCAGGCAGTGAGCAATGTCATAAACAGAGTTGTGTTTTGACGTTGTCCGAGCGCTTTGAGTGCAGAGAGCAAATCAGTACTCAAGTGAACAGGAATATGATCCCCTGTGTAATGTTGCTCTGGCGGGCGTGGGTAATCAGTAGGAAGAGACAGTAGTGCCGGTGCTCCCTGAAGCTGGTTTTGCCAGAACGCTTTTTGTACAGCGAAATCCTCGCATTGTAGCCATTTTTGTTGCCAGACAGCATAGTCAGCGTACTGGATAGAAAGCGGGGACAAGAAAGTCTGACTTTCTCCCAGAGCAGTGGAGTAGAGCGCACTAAGTTCGCGGAGCAATATGCCCAGTGACCAGCCATCAGTAATGATGTGATGCTGGATCAGGATCAGTACGTGTTCTTTATCAGACAGTTGTAGTAACTGGCCCCGAATCATGGATTCACTGGCGAAATCAAACGGTGTCTGTCTTTCGATTTTAACCAGTTCGTTGATGCGGCTCAGGCGGGCTGTTTCATCTAAACTGCGTAAATCGTGATGAGTCAGAGAAAACCCGGTATTCGCGTTATCGATATGCTGATAAGGCTGTTCATCCACCAGTACAAAACGGGTACGTAAACTTTCATGTCGGCTGACGAGATGGTCAAGTGCTGTTGCAAACGCAGCATGATCGAGATGCCCATCCAAACGCAGGACAGTCGGAATTTGATAGGCCAGACTGATTTCGCTATTAAGACGGGTAAGAAACCACAGACGCTGTTGCGAGAAAGAGAGCGGCAGGAGCGGATCGCGTTCAGCGGGGGTAATGGTGGTTTGAGTTGTCACAGAAGTATTAGCGATCAGCACAGCTAAATCAGCCAGAACAGGATGAGAAAAAATCTCCTGTAACGGTAGTTCCCGCGCCAGTTTCTGGCGTATGCGCGTGGCAAACTGGATGGCGAGCAGGGAGTGACCGCCTAACTCAAAGAAATTGTCATAACGCCCAATTTGCTCCAGTTTTAGCAGTTCCTGCCAAATTTCGGCCAGTTCTGTTTCGGTTGCTCCGATAGGCGCCTGATAATGACGAGTTACCCGTGCAGCCTGATCCGGCATTGGCAGTGCCTTGCGGTTGAGCTTACCACTCGAGGTTAACGGAAAGGTATCAAGGATCACAAAGGCACTGGGCAGCATATATTCAGCAAGGTGTTGTGCGAGTTGTTCTCTTAGTTTTGCGGGATCAAGATTTGTATCAGGATCTGCAAGCAGATAAGCAATTAACTGTTTATCACCCACTGCTTTTTCACAATTAGCGGCTTTTTCATGAGAATCGTCTTCCCGGGCAATGACAGCCGCTTCACGTACACCATGACATTGTGCCAGTTTCGCTTCGATTTCACCCAGCTCAATACGGAAACCGCGTATTTTGACCTGAAAATCGTTACGACCGAGATATTCGATATTACCATCAGGTAACCATCGAGCCAGATCGCCGCTTTTATACAGACGGGCATCAGGATCTGAAGAAAATGGGTCAGAAATAAAATGCTTATCCGTTAACTCAGGGCGGTTCAGATAACCACGGGCAACAGCGACCCCACCAATATAAAGCTCACCTGAAACACCAACAGGAACCGGGTTTTTCTGATTATCGAGCAGATAAATACGGATGTTATCGATGGGTTTTCCGATAGGAATGCGACCAACATACTGATCCGACACACATTGCCAGGCCGTGACATGAATTGCCGCTTCCGTCGGGCCATATAAATTATGTAACTGGCAGTGGGCAAAATAGGACAGACATTTCTGCTGTAAGGCGTAAGGAAATGCTTCCCCACTGCATAAAATATGACGCAAAGAAAGACAACGACCGGCGGGGATCGCACTGAGAAAGAGCTGTAGCATTGAGGGCACAAAATGGATGAAAGTAATTTTGTGTTTTTCTGTCTCTGACAATAAATAATGTGGATCTTTATGGCCTTCCGGACGAGCCAGAATCAGCCGGGCACCAAACATCAGAGGGGGAAATAACTCCCAGACCGAAACATCGAAACTGAATGGTGTTTTCTGCAAAATCCGATCTTGCGGCGTTAACTGATACGTTTTTTGTGCCCAGAATAAACTATTGATAACAGCACAATGTTCATTCATCACCCCTTTTGGCACTCCGGTTGAACCAGAGGTATAGATCACATAAGCCAGATGGCGTGAGGTTAACCCCAGAGTGTCAGGGTCTGGATTACGGTCTGGCATGCCTGTTAGCAAGCATTCACAATTGCTCAGATTGACAATAGGTATGCTATCGGTCAGCTGATGAGTGAGATTAACAAAGGGTGTTTGAGTGAGCAGGGCAACAGGTGCCGAATCTTCAAGCATGTAAGCCAGACGTTCAGCTGGCTGGTGAGGGTCGAGCGGAACATAAGCCCCTCCGGCTTTCATAATTGCGAGCAATCCTACGATCATTTCCAGACTGCGCTCAGTACAGATGGCTACCCGATTGTCAGGACGTACACCGAGGGTCAGCAGATAATGAGCTACCCGATTGGCCTGACGGTTTAGTTCGGCATAACTTAACGACTGTTCTTCAAAGATCACCGCAATCGCATCAGGCATGTGCTGAGCCTGTTTTTCAATTGACTGATGAATAAATTTTTGCTGGGAAACGGTAACTGTATGGAGGGGAAATACCAAATGCGGATAAGGTTGTGTTTCCTGATAGGATTGTGTTGTGTTGAAATCCACCAGCAGTTGTTGACGCTCTCTGGCTGGCAAAATCGAAATATTCAGAATTGGCTGGTGGGGCGCGGTTTCCAGCGCATTAACCAATCCCGTCAGGGCGGTGGTCATATAGTTGATCAGACGAACGGGTTCTATATCTGATACGCTCTGAGCAACCAGACTGAATCCATCGCCCCAGTCATCCACAAACAGACCAAACGGATAGTTAATTCTCTCTTCCTGCATCAGCAAACGAATCCCTTCCCATTTATTAAAAGTAAGGTTCGACTGACTATGACGATAGTTAAGCAGGGTGTTGAAGAGCGGTACAGAGGGCGCCACGCCGCTACAGTTCTGAGCCTGTGTCAGAGTGGCCTGTTCGTGTTCCAGCAATCTTATCAGACTGAGGCTGGTTTCCTGAATCGTCGCCTGTACGCTGTTATTCGCCAGTTTAACCCGGATAGGCAGGGTATTGATAAGCAAGCCCATCGCCTGATTGATACCGGTACTGCCCTGCATTCGTCCTAATAAAACTGTACCGAATACCACATCATCGCGCCCGCTGACTTTTGCCAGAACCATAGCCAGCGCGGTATGAAACAGGATACTGGGGCTTATTCCTTGACGTTTTGCCTGTGTACGGATAGCTTTGGCTAGTTTGGCATCAATAGGTTGTCTGGCCTCTGCGATTTCTTTATTTCCGCTATGAACATCCAGTATCCCGAAAGATACCGTTGGTTCCTCCACATCAGAGAGGACTTCACGAAAATAGTCTTCATGAGCTGAAGCCGGAACATTCAGCGCTTGGGCAACAAAGTTGCGGTAAGGTAACACCGGGGACAGTTTTTGAGTATGACTGCCTAATAATGTGCTGATTTCACTAATGATACTTTCCAGTGTTACATGGTCACAGGCTAAGTGATGGATACACAATGCCAGTAACCATTCATCCCGTAGTGGATCATAAACAATATCAGCAGAGAATAGCGGAGCCTGACTGATATTAAGGCGATACTGATGAGGATCAGTGTGTGCCCGTAATTGTTCAGGAATATCCGCTTCACTATTTGTTAAATGACACTCTGGCGAAAATGTCTTAATACTCAGAAGGGCCTGACGCCAGACAACCTGAACGGGTTGTTCCAGTCCTTGCCAGAAGATAGAAGTATGCAGAATATCGTGACGGTTAATAACCTGTTGTAAGGCTGACAAAAAGCTGTCCAGTCGTTCACGGCTGTCAAAGGCGAGCAAATTGCGTAGCAGGTAAGTATCGCCCTGTTGCTGCAACAGATAATGGAACAAAATCCCTTCCTGTAGCGGAGTGAGCGGATAAATATCCTGAATATTGGCAGCGCCTCCGGGAATGGCAGCAGTAATGGTATCAATCTCATGCTGAGACAGGGAAACCAGAGTCAGCATGTCGGGAGTAAGGGCAGTACAGCCGTCAGGAATGAGATTAGCGGGTACAGTGAATGCAGGTATGTTTTCCTGCTTTATATTTCCCTGAGTGGCATACTGCTGAACTGAGAGCATCGCTTGAGCCATCTCATTCAGTACTGGTTTAGAGAATACAGTCTGGATGCCGATAACCCAGCCCATATTCCCCAATTGCTCTATCAGACTCACCGCTAATAGTGAGTGTCCGCCCAGTTCGAAAAAGTGATCGTAACGGCTGATATATTTCACGCCGAGCAATTTTTGCCAGAGTTGGCTCAGCACTGTTTCAAGCTCTCCTACGGGAGCCTGATAACTGCGTGTGACGATTGAAGTGTGATCGGGTTTGGGCAGAGCTTGTCTATCCAGTTTTCCACTGGTTGTCAGAGGAAAAGCATCAAGTGTTACAAAGGCACTGGGTATCATATATTCGGCAAGGTGCTGCGAGAGTTGTTGCCGGAGCGCCATGGGTTCCAGTCTGGCATTGGCTTCAGGCAGCAGGTAGGCGATCAGATGTTTTGATACTGAATTATGTTCATCTGGTGTGTCTTGATCGGCAATCTCTTCATAAGAAGGGTTGTCATAAGGCAGTACCACGGCTTCGTGTACGCCATCACACTGATGTAGCCTCGCCTCGATTTCACCCAGCTCAATACGCAGGCCACGCAATTTAATTTGAAAATCATTGCGGCCGAGATACTCAATTCTACCGTCAGGCAGCCACCGTCCCAGATCGCCGGTTTTATACATACGAGCCCCGCAATCAGCAGAAAACGGATCGGAGAGAAAACGCTCGGCAGTCAGTTCGGGACGGTTCAGATAGCCACGGGCAACACAGGCACCAGCGATATAAATCTCTCCTGTAATATTTGGAGGAACGGGCTGGTGGTATTTATCAAGAATATAAATTTGGGTATTGGCGATGGGATAGCCGATTGGAGGTGCTTTGCTTTCCTGACTATCACATTGGCCAAAGGTGGCACAAATGGTCGTTTCTGTCGGGCCATAGGCATTGATCATCCGTCGTCCTTTCGCCCAGCGCTTAACCAACGTAGGCGGACACGCTTCCCCTCCCACGAGCAGAGTTTGCAGCGTTGCAGGAAGAGAATCCACTGTTGCCACTACACTGGGGCATAACAGTGCAAGAGTAATGGCATGAGTTTCTAAATAATGAGACAGGATTTTTCCGGGCAGAAGGTCTTCCCGTCTGGCGAGGTAAAGTTGCGCTCCGGCTAGTAATGCCATGCAGAATTCCCAAATACAGGAATCGAAACTATTTGAGGAAAATTGTAAAACCCTGCTTTCTGGCGTGATGTTAAGTTTATTCTGCTGAGTCGTAATCAGATTACACAGGCTGCGATGCTCAACCATGACACCTTTCGGCTGACCTGTTGAACCGGAGGTATAAATAACATAAGCCAGATGACGGGAAGTGAGTCCCTGTGCCTGAATATTCGGGTTTTCTGCCGAGCTTTCATCTAAAACTGAATATGGCGGGTTATCAAGCAGTATAGTTGGTAGGTTCTTATTCCATTTTTCTGTTATTGCTGATTGAGTCACCAGTGCGACAGGCTCTGCATCATTGAACATATATATCAGCCTGTTGCTCGGATAAGCCGGATCGAGGGGCACAAAGGCACCACCAGCCTTGAGGATCCCCCATAACCCGACCATCATTTCCAGACTGCGTTCAATACAAATAGCGACTCGATCATCAGGCCGGATACCAAGCTCAATCAGGTGGTGTGCCAGACGATTGGCTCGTTTGTTCAGCTCGGCATAGGTTAATGACTGGTTTTCAAAAACCAGGGCAATCGCATTCGGAGTGCGTTGTACTTGTGCTTCGAACAACTGATGAATCAGGGCATCCTGCTGAAATTTTGCCTGAGTGGCGTTGAAATCCACTAATACCTGCTGACGCTCGATATCGGGCAGAATAGGCAGGTTAACTATTTTCGTATTTTTTAGGGAGGGTGTTTCCAGTGTAGTGAGAGCGGCATCAAGCAGAACGGCAAGGCGGGAGCGGAGTGTTATTAATTCCTGATGGCTCAGATAATCAGGAGAAGCATGGAGTTCAATGGAAATAGGAGGGGGGGTATTATTAGAGCGGGAAATATCTGTATGTTGCTTTATTTTGACAGTCAGCGGATAAGGTATACCGGATTGCATGTCAAAAAGTTTGACTCTGTTGTCCTCTCCTTCTATCAGAAAATTAGCTTCAATCGACTCCAGAGATAAGGCGATATGAAATAACTTCGTGTTCTCTGCTTTTTGCCGGGAATGGCGTTGCCGGTTAAGTTCTACCATCGGGAAGCGTTGATGTTTATAACAACACCGCATTTCAGCGGCGACTTTATCCATGACATCATGAAACGTATCTTCCGGCTCAATGGTGATACCAATCGGAAATACAGCCACAATCATCCCTACTGTCTGCTTTTGTTGTGGATTTTTACGATTATGTAGGGGAATACCGATAACAATTTCATTGATATCGGTTGTCCGCGCAAAATAGCAGGCCAGAACGGCATACATGAAATGCAGGAGTGGCAGTTTCCGCCCGCCAATAGCCTCTTCTATACGCTTAAAAAGATCCTGATCCAGTGACCAGATAACAGATTGTGCGACAACAGGTGTGGATGGTTTATCACCGGCCGGATTATGGGATTGGACGGGTTTGAGTAATGGAGGAGGCAATCTTTCATACCGCTGTAACCAGAATTGCCTGTCATAAGAATAGTGTTCTGAAGCAAAGTAATTGAGTTCATCTCCAACGAAATCCAGATAAGAGAAAGTAACCTTATCCGGTATTTTTCCTTGCATCAATCGGTTATAGGTATCGAGAAGTTTTTCAGAGAGTATAAACATACCTGCACCATCAATAATCAAATGATGGCCGCAGAATTGCCAATATCGGCAGGTATTACTTATTTTCAGTAAACTGGCTCGCCACAGCACATCATCCAGTTGAAACGGACGCATCAACTGAGCATCCATATGTTCTTTTACTTTGAGTTCTACATCATCGGGATATGATGACAAATCGAGGATATCCATGGTCACAGATTGTGGCCTGACAACTTTTTGCGCGGGTAAGCCGTGTGTACTGATAAATTGCAGATTCAGAGAATCATTACTATAAACAACCTGTTCAAAGGCGCGGACAAATACTTCTTCATTCAACTCTCCTTCGACACAGATAAATATGTTGATATTGTAGTCATAAGAATCAGGCCGAAGCGCCTGATCAAACCAGATGGCCTGCTGCGGAGAGCTAAGAGGATAGGTATTCGAAATAGGTTGATGGCTATCACGAACTGCTGAGGAAATTTGTGAAGAGTTCTCATGTGACATTCTCATTTCTCCTTGGTAAGAGTCTGGCTTTAATTCTTATCCATTTGAAAAATAGATGTATATCGCCTTAGGCTAACCTTGATGCAAAGAAACGTAATAAGGCTGGATGACGATATCCATGTAAAATACTTAACGAACTATAACTTCAGAAAATTAAATTAACTGAAATTAATATCAGATGTCGATATTTTTTGTTGAAGAAAAGTTAATTTTAAGTGTATGTACTGTGAGGAGTGAGGCTCGGGCAAAGCGAGCCCCGGAGGTTATTTTCGGTTCAGAGAATAGCAGATGAGGGTTGAGACCAAGGCAAGCCCAGCTAAAATTAACATCAGAACCTGATAGCCTTGAGCTAATGCATCAAAACGGGCTAATAAAAATACAGCAAAAGCGATACCGCAGGCTCCTCCAACATTATGGAGAGTCCATGAGGTTCCCATAGCAACTGCTGCTTGTTCACGAGGTAAAGCACTTAGTGCAATAAGTGTCGATGGCCCAAGGATTGACCCCCATCCCATGCCAAATAGCATCAATGGGGCAATAAACCACCAGGCATTAACCTGAGTTGATGCAAACGCAAGCAAAATTGCAGCAACGACAAATAAAAATAAGCCAGCTAAAATAACGCGGGACGGGCCAAATTTCTCACTGCGATTGCCTATCCAGGGGGAGGTTAGGGCGAACATGATTGTCGCGGGTAACAGGAACAACCCGATTTCAATATCATTTTTTCCCAGCGGCCCAGCGAAAAACATAGGCAATGTCAGCAGAACGATGCAGTAGAAGAAAGCAAGGAAAAACGTAGCAAGTAATGCTGAAATAAAATGCATAACCTTTCTCAAATTTTAATCTTTTTAATAAATGAAAGTAGTATTATCAAATAAAAAAATAAGACAAATTAATGCATCTTATTTTTTATTTTAAAATGTCATTAATTTAATTATAGAGCAGATCACTCTTTAAA
>NZ_CAWQMW010000163.1:0-24250 GCF_963895965.1 Xenorhabdus sp. PB30.3
TAATTGCATTCATTAAAAACACTAAAATAACGACAAAATTTAATGTTGAAATCTCTTGAATTTAAGAAAACATATAGCAATATCTTTCTTCAAATGAGATTATTAAATTTTAATGCTGTGATAATTGGAAAAAGCCACCATTTCATATTAAGATTTTCACTTGTTATTTTTTACATAAGAAATAAAAACAACAGGTTAGCAAGATATTAATATTCCACTATCTGGCCATCAGATAATCTGCTAGTGAGGTTATGATTGATGTTAGAAAGAAAAAGAAAAAATCCAGCGGATAACATACTGCCAAAACGGGTATATAGGGGAAAATCTAAATACGAGTACCATCCAGCAACAGGCGGTTCTATCTCAATCTGCTGTTTAAACTCGCCGCTGTCTGTTATCTGGAAAGAGTACAACAAGATTGTAGAAAAAATTGAAAAAAATAGTACTTAGCCCCCTGTTTATATCAAAATTAATAAAACGGGAGTCTTCACTCCCGTTATTTTCAAACCATAAATAATCAATGCATGATATAAGTGCGGTTATTTATATAATCACAGGCTATTTTTGCCGAAAAAATTTTATTAACTCTATCAAAATCCATCTTACATCATGGAATGTTTTCGGTTAATTTATATCTATAATCATATTTTCCAAAAAACCAATTAAACTTAAAAAATAATAATGATTATAGTTAAGTCTGCATGCATTTGGTGCCTGCTTATCCGACATAATCTGCTTGATTTTTACTTTTTTACCCAACACTATCGTCTTTAAAAATCCATGCTACGATATAAATTCGCCTATCAGCTTCTGCTATTTTTCCTTTGAAGCAACACATTAACTAATGGAGTATTGTCGATGCTTATAGTTAAAAAAATAAAATTTTCCGTACTGGCAACACTGTTTACCCTATTATTATCATCTCCAACCTTTGCCAAAGATGGTGTATTGATTAATTTACCTGATAAAAAATTTGCAGTTATTTCAGTCGGTGATCTGGAAAGTGCATCCATAGGTAGCTATTCCATTGCTGTTTTCCAGGATAAAGAGCTAACAGAATTCACCACTGGTGCCGTTTTTTCCCGCAATGGCTCAATATTTGAAGATGACGGAAAACCAAGAACAACATTTGCTGATATTGATGGTGACGGGAGTAAAGAACTCATTATCTCTAAGCTCACCGCAGGCTCAGGGAATTACCTTGAAGTTGATGCACTCAAAATTACCGATAAGGATGTCAAATTACTGACCCGCATCAATACTAATAGTACGAATAATATTATTAGATTGCTTCGTAATCATTGTAAGAAAGAGCAATGCTTAAAGCAGAAACAGTGATAACACCTGAATCAGTTATTCAATGCCCATAAAATGTCAGGCAAACGATAGATAATGTACTATTGTTAATGTTATCACCACCATACCCAATGGATTTCGAGTTGTATCGCGGAGGAAAATAAGTTATTCCCTCCGAAAACATGGCTCACTATATAATCGGGGTGAGCACAGACAATAAAAAGCAACCTGAAAGGCTGATGGGTATACCACGGTATAGCTGATAAAGGGGAATCTATGAAACGTCTTTTATTACCATTTTTTTTGCTATCGCTCTCATTCTTCTCTTATGCCGCACATACAAATCAGGACAAGATTGCTGAAACCTATTGTGATGTGTTTGGCAAAGCTTCCGTAGAGGCATTTAAAACCCATGACTCGCCAGATGTGATAGCACAAAATGCATTAAATTCTTTACATAAGAAAGGGTTAACCCTAAAAGAAATCCAATCTAATAAAAATGAATTTATTGCAACAATTAAACAAACTGTTGCTGAAGTCAGAGAACATAAGCCAAAATTTCCGAGCAATCACCATTTTGATGAGACGCTGGCTAAATCAGTTAAAGATTGTAAGGTTCAGATAAAGCATGTTTTATCCCAACATGCTCGCTGATTAAATGCGGAGCGACGAAGATTCGCCGCTCCGTATATACTTGTACTCTTGCAAATTACCACTCTATTCGCAGCGGTCATATCGTCAGTTATGCTTCTGGAGTGCACTTTTATTACGGCAACTCATTCTGGAATTCATTGAGTATATTTGGTTCAAGGCTCCAGAGTAAAACTGTACAAAAGGATTTATGGAATTACTCTTGGTTTTTTCTGGTCTTGTAAGTCAATACAGGCTTAAGCCGTGCTACTAATTTTACCAAACCTGTTTGTACCATAGCATCCATTACGCCACTAATAGGCTTATAGGCTTCTGGCGCTTCCTGAAAAATCAGCTGATTATCCAGACAAACCACACGACTACCCAATGCGGTACGCGAAAGTTGTTGTGCATTATAACGCCCAGCTAAACGTGATTTACACTCATTACGTCCCCATTTACGACCAGCACCATGAGCAAGAGAAAAAAGACTTTGTTCAGTTGCTACCGGTTCCACTAAATAGCTATAGTCCCCTCGGGAACCCGGAATAACGACCAATCCCTGATCAGAAGGTGTTGCACCTTTGCGATGTAGCCAGCCATCAATTCCGTCAATAACACTGGAGGTGAGCAAATTGTGTGAAACATCCAGTAAACAGCTTCCTTCAGCTCGCCAGCGTCCCAGCATCCGTTCAGCAATTAACTGACGGTTAAGGTGAGCATAATCGAGAGCCTGTTGGTGTTGCTGAAGATAATGCTGCGCCTGTACACTGGACGCCTCCAACCCTTTATGCCCATACTGGCGAACATGCTGTTCAAGGATCATTTGCCCCATCCCACGTGAACCGCTGTGTACCAACAATAAAAGCTCTTGTCTATTAAGTTGCCATGTTTCAAGAAGTTCAGGCTGATAAATTTCATCTATTTGCTGCAATTCAGCAAAGTGATTACCACCACCAATCGTCCCCGGTGAATAGCAAAAATATTCGGCCATATTCTCTGGCAGTTCATCTTCTTCCAAAGGGTTATCGATAGAACCGAGTTTTTTCTCCAGTTTATCTAACGACCACTTATTCAGCACTAAATCTGTTTTCCACAATGCCATACCACACCCAATATCATTGCCGATGAGTGCAGGATAAAAACGTGACTGTGAGAAAAATGCCGCGCCAACCGGATAACCTCTACCTGGATGCAGGTCAGGCAAACCGACCACACGTACCATATCAGGAAGTTGTGCTGTTGTTTCGAGTTGCTGGATGGCCTTACCTTCCAGCCAGGTATTTTCTGCTGCAATAATCTGGATATGCGATTGTGGTGCAGCTGAATATAATGTATTGCCCATAGATCAATCCTATGATCGATAAAAATAATAAGAGTTATGGTTCAGGCTGTCCTAGCCAGAGCAATACCAGATGTAAAAATCTTAGTAATTAGCTACAGACTGGCCCGAAAAGAGTCATTGTTACTGTCGTCATTATATTTTCTCCTTTCAGTCGTTAATGTAGTTTAGTCAATATATAAAATTGAAGTTAGGCATCATACTCTAAATATGGATCAAATTACCAGTGATTTATTTAATTCACACTCAATAATTTAAAACTAATATCAAATAATAATTCCAACATGTGATCAAAAACATAACTTTATGCTTTTAACCACATATTGAAATTAATAAATCCCTTAAGCAGTCCATTCTCTATTTTGTAGAACTACTCTATAACCATCTATATCTTCAAAGGTTTTTCCCACCACATCCCAATAGTCATTATATGATTGAACCACCTTAAAACCTGCATTTATCATACGCTCACAGCATTGTTCCCAAACACTATTTTCACTAAAGTAAAAAACTAGTAGATTATCTTTTGTTGGTGCTCTTCCAACAACAGTTCCTTGATGATGCGTAAATTCCAAATGATAGCTGTGTTTTTCATGCCCAATGATTGAACCATCAAAGTTATTATGCCCCTGAAACTCACCTAATAGCTTAAACCCCAATCCATTAACATACATCTCTGTAACTTCTCTAAGATTATCAGTTGGCCTGGCTACTCTTAATATTGATGACCTTGGGATCATTATATTCTCCATAATTTATTTTAAAGTTTTTATATTTTTTGCTAAAAAACACGTACACTTTAAAACCTTAACCTAACTTTAGGTCAAGCCACATTTATCAGAATATTTTTTGGATATATAGAAAATAAAATTGATAGAATATTTATTCTTTGAGCATCAATTTATTTTATAAAAAAACACTAACTCTGGATCATCTTCATCAAGGTTTTCTATATAACCACTTTTCCTAAATCCCGCCTTGTTTAATAATGATTGCATCGATTTATTAGATTGGTTCGCAGATGTGAATAATTTTGGACAAGAACAAATTGATTTTAGGTAGTTGATAAGTTGTAAGCCAACGCCTTCCCTTCTGTTTCTTTCTCCAACCACCAGCATCTCAATAAAAGCATAATCAAAGAAATTATAATGCAGTACACCATAAGCAATCACTTCACTATCTAACTCTACCAAATAGCAAAATTGACTCTTGACCCAATTTTTAATTTGAACTAACCGGCGATTATCATACAAAACAACTGGATCGATTCTGGTAAGAATATCGATATCAGGCATATCAGCACGCCGGATGTAGAGTATTTTGTTTTTTCGGTCATCGTCCATATTTATCATAATATCCCACCTTTAGAGCCTTTACTTTTCAAACAACATAATAGTAATTATTTAAGAACCGACTCTCTTACATCTTCCCAATACAGCATTCACCGGACTAAAAGGATCATTACTACTCAAAGTGGCTACCACCCCCGATTGTTTAGTGCCTACCAGATAGGAAAAATTTATGTTGTCCTTAACTGAATCATAAATAACCTCTTTATTGTCTCTTGAACCAAGCCCGACCTTAGCACCAAAATAACCCCATGTTCCCTTAGGTTTTACTCTTGGTGGTATATTAGGATAGAGGCTAACACCTATGTATTTTCCATTTCCTTCCGCCCTCACCTTCATCATGATTTTAGGAAAATACCCGGGAGGAAATTCTTTGTGATTTTTGGGCTCCCTGAATATGTATGCCGGGTACAAGTAACAGGAATAATTACCATCACGGATATCGAGCTTACCATCAGCAGTGGTATAAACTCCGGTATCTGCCAGCAAGTAACCCGGAAAAAGCAGTAATGCAACGGCAATTTTCTTTAACATCTGTCACCACCTATCATGACTCAAATGATTCAAGTATAGTCTTGACGTTAAATAACATATAACTCGATACCGGTGCTTTATGCTATCAACTAATCACAAATTTCTATCATAGACTGCACTCAAACAGTATTACGGGAAAATCTAGGATTTTATTTTTTAGGTGACTGGAAAATAAAGGTAACTAAGTGATCGATCATTATGCGGATTGGAAACGATCTGCCGATAATCCACTGGCGTTACGCTGCAACGCACTGAATATCTCTCTTAGGGAGGTGGTAGCGCGATGCCGTGATCGTGTTGTTAGTCCCTATTTAATTCACTATTTTCACACCACATCGCAATCTAAGCGCGGGGAAAAAGTGACAGCTAATACAAACAAATTTCAAAAAAGCACGTGACAAAACAGACATTGACTGGGGCGAAGGAACTCCAGCCACTTTCCATGAACAGCGTTCATTATCAGAGCGTCTATATCGTGAACAAGGCATTAATACGAAGAATTTATTAGGACACAAAACGCAACAACAGACCGATAAATATCACGATGACCGAGGTAAGGATTGGATAAAAATTGTGATCTGACGCGTTTAAAATTTACTGGGTTTTGATAACTTGTTTTGATAACTTTTTGATAACCGTTTCTTACGTGATAATAAAAGAACGGGAACCATTAAGCCCCCGCTATCTATTTTAATCAGTGACTATTACATATGAGAAATAATAGCATCACCAAATTCGCTACATTTCAGCAGCTTAGCGTCTTCCATCAGGCGCTCAAAATCGTATGTGACAGTCTTGGCAGCAATCGATCCTTCCATCCCTTTAACGATTAGGTCAGCAGCTTCGAACCATCCCATGTGGCGCAGCATCATTTCAGCGGAGAGGATGACTGAACCTGGGTTTACCTTATCCTGACCGGCATACTTAGGTGCTGTACCGTGTGTTGCTTCAAACAGGGCACACTCATCACCAATGTTTGCACCCGGGGCAATACCAATACCACCCACTTGTGCTGCCAGCGCATCAGAAATGTAATCACCATTCAGGTTCATACAGGCGATAACATCATATTCAGCCGGACGCAGCAGAATTTGTTGCAGGAATGCATCGGCAATTACATCTTTGATGATGATATCTTTGCCGGTTTTAGGGTTCTTAATTTTCACCCATGGACCGCCATCCAGCAGTTCACCACCAAATTCTGTACGCGCTAATTCATAACCCCAGTCTTTAAAGGCACCTTCAGTAAACTTCATGATATTGCCTTTATGAACCAGAGTCACTGATTCACGATCGTTATCAATTGCATATTCAATCGCAGAACGTACCAGACGCTTAGTACCTTCTTCCGAGCATGGTTTCACACCGATACCACACTGTTGAGGGAAACGGATTTTAGAAACGCCCATTTCATCCTGCAGGAATTTAATCACTTTATCCGCTTCCGCAGACCCGGCTTTCCACTCAATTCCCGCATAAATATCTTCCGCATTTTCACGGAAAATCACCATATCAGTTAATTCAGGGTGTTTTACAGGGCTTGGAGTCCCTTGATAATAGCGAACCGGACGCAGGCAAACATATAAATCCAGCTGTTGGCGAAGTGCCACATTCAACGAACGGATTCCACCGCCAACAGGCGTTGTCAGAGGGCCTTTAATAGCAACCCGATATTCACGGATCAAATCAAGTGTTTCTTCCGGCAGCCAGACATCTTTACCGTAAACCTGTGTAGATTTTTCACCCGTATAAATCTCCATCCAGGAAATTTTGCGCTCACCGCTATATGCTTTCTGAACCGCAGCATCAACCACTTTCAGCATGACCGGCGTTACATCAACACCAATGCCATCCCCTTCGATATAAGGGATTACCGGGTTATTCGGAACGTTTAATTTACCTTTGGTATCAATAGTAATTTTTTTACCTTCCGCCGGAACAACTACTTTGCTTTCCATTAACCTCTCCTTTCAAGTAAGCGCAATGCCTTGTTAATTTTTTGTAAGGGACGTGTCAATATTACTTGAATATTCTGCAAACGCCAATGGCGCAGATTTCAGGTATAATATTGCCCTTCACTTTGTGCAATAACTTATCATGACAAATTTCTCTTTTAAAAAACGTAAACTTAATCGATTCAGTCAAAGAAAAAATACCAATGCCACAAAAAGAATAGCGGGCCCGCGTCGGGTGTTGATATTTAATAAGCCTTACGATGTTCTGCCACAGTTCACTGACGAAATGGGAAGAACAACCTTAAAGAATTTTATTCCTTTTAGTGATGTTTATGCCGCAGGACGGCTAGATAGAGATAGTGAAGGGTTACTGGTTCTGACTAATGATGGAAAGTTGCAAGCCAAATTAACGCAGCCCAACAAAAAAACGGCCAAAATTTATTATGTTCAGGTAGAAGGAATACCGGATGAAGTTGCACTGAGTAAACTCCGCAACGGTATTACCCTGAAAGACGGCCCTACACTTCCCGCCGGAGCAGAATTAGTCGAAGAACCTGTGTGGCTTTGGGAGCGAACTCCGCCAATTAGGGAACGAAAAAACATCCCTGTCAGCTGGCTGAAAATCACGCTTTTTGAAGGCCGTAACCGTCAGGTACGCAGAATGACAGCCCATGTTGGTTTTCCAACATTACGTCTTATCCGGTTTAGTATGGGTTCATTACAGCTAGGGGATTTATCCCCCGGAGAATGGAGAGAGATCGATTTTGTTTAGTCCACATATCACCGTTGCTTGCATAGTACATGCCAAAAATCAATTTTTGGTTGTTGAAGAACTTATTGATGGCAAGCCTCGCTGGAACCAGCCTGCGGGTCACCTTGAAGCTGATGAAACATTACTGGAAGCGGCTGAACGCGAATTATGGGAAGAGACAGGAATTCGTGCTAAACCACAGGCATTACTGAAGTTACATCAGTGGGTCGCCCCGGATGGAACTCCCTTCATCCGTTTTCTGTTTCTGGTTGAACTAGAAAAAACGGTGGATACCGATCCTCAGGATAGTGATATCCACTGCTGTCACTGGCTGAGCGCAGAAGAAATTATCAACAGCCCACAACTGCGTTCCCCATTAGTTGCTGAAAGTATCCGTAATTATTTGGAAAATCAGGCTCACCCCTTATCAATACTGGATAGCTATGGTTCGCCTTTCACAAAATAATTTCCCATTAAATGAAACGCAAATCACAAGAGTACGAAGACGTTTGATGCACCTTGCCTGTCAACATGCTAAAGTACCGCGTTTATTTTTTTCCGCAGTGAGATATGCCCATGTCAGATAACAGCCAGAAAAAAGTCATCGTCGGAATGTCCGGTGGTGTTGATTCATCCGTCTCCGCTTACCTGCTACAGCAACAAGGTTATCAGGTAGCTGGCCTGTTTATGAAAAACTGGGAAGAAGATGACGATGAGGAATACTGCTCTGCCGCCGATGATCTTAAGGATGCTCAGGCGGTGTGTGACAAGCTGGGTATTGAACTGTACACCATCAATTTCGCAGCTGAGTATTGGGATAACGTATTTGAACTCTTCCTTGCTGAATATAAAGCAGGCCGTACACCGAATCCGGATATTCTCTGTAACAAAGAAATTAAATTCAAAGCATTTTTAGAATTTGCTGCCGAAGACTTAGGTGCTGATTACATTGCAACCGGCCATTATGTCCGCCGTCGGGATGTGGATGGCGTTAGTCAGTTACTTCGGGGCCTTGATGGTAATAAAGACCAAAGCTATTTCTTATATACCCTGAGTCATGAGCAGGTTGCCAAAAGTTTATTCCCGGTCGGGGAACTTGAAAAACCTGAAGTGCGCCGCATTGCCGAAGAAATTGGGCTGGTTACGGCGAAGAAAAAAGATTCTACAGGTATCTGCTTTATTGGTGAGCGTAAGTTCCGCGATTTTCTGGGCCGCTATCTGCCAGCTCAGCCGGGTCCGATTGTTACCGTTGACGGGCAGACTATCGGGCAACATACCGGCCTGATGTACCACACACTTGGTCAGCGAAAAGGGTTGGGTATCGGAGGAACTAAATCCGGTAATGAAGACCCCTGGTATGTTGTTGATAAAGATGTTGCAAATAACATACTGGTTGTTGCACAGGGTCATGAACATCCCCGCCTGATGTCTGTCGGCTTAGTTGCACAACAACTGCATTGGGTTGATCGCCAGTCACTGGAAACAGAAATCCGTTGCGTGGTAAAAACGCGCTACCGTCAGCAGGATATTCCCTGCACAGTCATTCCTTTGAGTGAAGATAAAATTGAGGTTCGTTTTGACAGCCCCGTTGCCGCTGTCACTCCCGGTCAATCAGCTGTGTTTTATCAGGGCGAAATTTGTCTCGGCGGTGGTGTGATCGAACAACGTATACAGGAGTAATCGTGGCTAAAAATTATTACGACATTACATTGGCGCTGGCAGGTATCTGCCAGTCAGCTCGTCTGGTACAGCAGCTGGCCCATGAAGGGCAATGTGATGCCGGTGCTTTTGAAGTAACTCTCAACAGTGTTCTGAATATGAATCCGACATCTACTCTGGATGTCTTTGGTAATGAGGCGGGTAACCTGCGTACCGGCCTTGATGCTGTGATGGGAATGCTGAATGGTACAAATAGTGGGCTCTCAGCAGAGCTGACCCGCTATACTTTAAGTCTGATGGCACTGGAGCGACGTCTCAGTAAAAACCCATCAGCAGCAGATGAATTAGCTAAACGCATAAGCCAGCTAGAACGTCAGCAGGCTTATTTTGAACCTATGTCTGAGGGAATGCTCAATTCTCTTGCCGGTATTTATGTCGATGTCATTAGCCCATTAGGGCCTCGCATCCAAGTCACAGGCTCGCCGGATATTCTGCGCAACACATTGGTGCAGGCAAAAGTCCGGGCGGCATTACTGGCGGGTATTCGCAGTACCGTATTATGGCAGCAGGTTGGCGGTAGCCGTTTGCAATTTATGTTTTCCCGACAACGACTAGTCCGACAGGCAAAAGACATTCTTGCGCGTTGTTAATTGAATTAATTGTTAAATAAATCGTTAAATAAAATCCGGGAGTTTCTACCAATGGAATTATCCTCACTGACCGCTGTTTCTCCGATTGATGGCCGTTACGGCGATAAAGTTAGCGCACTGCGCGCTATTTTTAGTGAGTTCGGCTTACTGAAATTCCGCGTGCAGGTTGAAGTACGTTGGCTGCAAAAACTGGCTGCCACAGCAGAAATCACAGAAGTTCCTGCTTTTGATGAAAAGGCAAACGCTTACCTGGATGAAATTATTACAAATTTCAATGAACAGGATGCATTACGCATTAAAGAAATTGAGCGTACAACTAACCATGACGTTAAAGCCGTTGAGTACTTTCTGAAAGAAAAAGTCGCTCATATTCCTGCTTTACATCAGGTTGCTGAGTTTATACATTTTGCCTGCACCTCCGAAGACATCAATAACCTGTCACATGCATTGATGCTTAAAACTGCCCGTGAGGAAGTGCTGCAACCACAATGGCGTCAGTTAATCGACACCATTAAGCGTATGGCTCATGAATACCGTGATCTGCCTTTGCTGTCACGCACCCACGGACAGCCAGCGACTCCTTCGACTGTAGGTAAAGAGTTTGCAAATGTTGCCTACCGCATGGAGCGTCAGTTCCGCCAACTTGGCCAAATTGAAATTTTAGGTAAGATCAATGGTGCAGTTGGTAACTATAATGCCCATTTGTCAGCCTATCCTCACATTAACTGGCATCAGTTCAGCGAATCATTTGTTATTTCTCTGGGTGTTCAATGGAACCCATACACCACTCAGATTGAACCACATGATTACATTGCAGAACTGTTTGATTGTATTGCGCGTTTCAATACTATCCTGATTGATTTTGATCGTGATATCTGGGGTTATATCGCTCTTAATCATTTCAAACAGAAAACAGTTGCCGGTGAAATTGGTTCATCAACCATGCCACATAAAGTTAACCCGATTGATTTTGAAAATTCAGAGGGTAATCTGGGTCTGGCAAACGCAGTGTTTGGCCATCTTGCCAGTAAATTGCCTGTTTCCCGCTGGCAGCGTGACCTGACTGACTCAACAGTATTACGTAATCTGGGTGTTGGTCTGGGATATGCATTAATTGCATATCAATCCACAATGAAAGGCCTGAATAAACTGGAAGTCAACGAGAAACATTTATTAAGCGAACTGGATCAGAACTGGGAAGTACTGGCTGAGCCGATTCAGACGGTTATGCGCCGTTATGGTATTGAGAAGCCGTATGAAAAATTAAAAGAGCTTACACGTGGTAAACGTGTTGATGCAGAAGGAATGAAAAACTTCATCGATGGTCTCGAACTACCAGAAGAAGAAAAAACTCGTCTTAAGTCGATGACTCCTGCCAATTATATCGGCTATGCTGAATTACTGGTTGATGAATTAAAATAAAACGATTTTATTTATAAAATGTGGATGGGAATTCCCGTCCACATTTTAAAAAAATGCGTAATCTTATATGAAGTATAAATAAGTCGCAAAGTTATATACTATTTTCGATTTACCTTATTGTTTTTAGCAATCCATTCATTAACATACCAACAATAGACTAAATAGTTACTATACTTGGTTTAATCATAACAACATATCTATAATTTATTTCAATCCATCCATATAGTTGACTATCTAGCTATTTAAGATTTATTTGATAAATTTTACTGGTTAGCATAAGGAACCATTATGCGAATATTAATAGTTGAAGATAATGCGTTGCTTCGTCATCATTTAAAAGTACAGCTTCGGGATATTGGTCATCAGGTTGATGCTGCTGAAGACTCAAAAGAGGCCGATTATTACCTGAAAGAGAACCACCCTGATGTTGCCATTATTGATTTGGGGTTACCCGGGGAAGATGGTTTAAGCTTAATAAAACGCTGGCGCAGCGATCATATTAATATACCCATTCTCATTCTCACTGCCCGTGAAAGCTGGCAGGAAAAAGTTACCGTATTAAATGCCGGTGCAGATGACTACGTGACTAAGCCGTTCCAATTGGAAGAAATTAATGCGCGTATACAGGCATTAATGCGTCGTAATAGTGGGCTGGCATCGCAAGTTGCGGAATTACCACCATTTCTGATTGATCTTTCACGTAAGGAATTTTCTGTTAATGGTAAGAAGATAAAATTAACTGCCTTCGAATATACGATTATTGAAACTTTGATGCGTAATAATGGCAAAGTTGTCAGTAAGGAATTATTAATGAGGCAGTTATACCCTGACGCTGAATTACGTGAAAGCCATACAATTGATGTATTAATGGGGCGTTTGAGAAAAAAGATATTGAATGAATGGCCTGACGAAGTGATTGTTACAGTCCGTGGTCAGGGTTACCGCTTTGATGTGAAATAACATCATGTTTAACTTTCTGAGAACTCATCTCTTCTCCCTGAGAGCACGATTTCTCATGGCGGCAACTGCCATTATTCTTTCTTTGACTCTGCCCTATGGAGTCGTTGCAATTGTTGGCTATTTAATGCGTCTTGATAATGATACTTATGCCATACTCAGTAACCAGAGTAATTTATTTTATTCGCTAGCCAGTTGGAAAGAAAATAAGTTATTTGTTCATCTTCCCAAGAATTTCCACATGGGAAATCGCTCATTAACTCTGATTTATAACGATAAAAGCGATATCCTCTGGCGTCAGAATAATGTACCGGAACTTGAAGAAAAGATTCATCCTAATTGGCTGAAAAAAGACGGCTTATATGAATTAGAAACTTATTATCCCGATATACATCCTCAGCTATATTCTGAGTCACAGAGTCAATATCCGGTTAATAATAAAACTGACACTATTCTCAATGCTGATAAAGTACTACTGATTTATTCTGTAGCCGTCAAAATTTATCCAGCAAAGGATAAACTTCCGGCATTAACCATTGTAGTTATCA
Organism: Xenorhabdus sp. PB30.3; assembly: GCF_963895965.1. Lineage (NCBI taxonomy): Bacteria > Pseudomonadati > Pseudomonadota > Gammaproteobacteria > Enterobacterales > Morganellaceae > Xenorhabdus > Xenorhabdus sp. PB30.3. The sequence goes on from NZ_CAWQMW010000163.1 coordinate 13,094, forward strand.
ATACCATACCCCAAAATATTCAACCGTCAGAAAAAATTTGGGAATGGTTCGGGTATGTATTGATTGCCAATCTGTTTTTAATTATTCCATTAATCTGGCTTGCTGCGGACTGGAGTTTACGCCCGATTAAATCACTCATCACTCAGATACGTTCCCTGGAAAAAGGTGAACGACAAGAGTTAGATGAAAATCCACCAGCTGAATTAAAAGGCCTGATTAAGAACCTGAATGCCTTACTGGATAATGAGCGCCAACGTTATAAAAAATATCGAACAACATTATCAGACCTGACGCATAGCCTGAAAACTCCTCTAGCCGTGCTTCAATCTACGCTGCGCTCTCTACGCTCAAATAAGCAAATGACCATTAAGCAGGCTGAACCCGTCATGCTTGAGCAAATTGACAGAATTTCTCAACAAATCGGTTATTATTTACATCGGGCCAATATATACAACGATCATAACCTCATTCTGAAAAAAATATTCTCCGTCCCCATCCTGCTTGATAGCCTGACCAATGCACTGATAAAAGTTTATCAACACAAAGGGATCAATGTTACCTTAGATATTTCGCCTGAATTAACCTGGCTGGGTGAAAAGAATGATTTTCTGGAAGTAATGGGGAATATTCTGGAGAATGCCTGTAAATACTGTCTGGAGTTTGTTCATGTTACTGCCATGATGGGTGAGAATTTCCTCACCATCATTGTTGATGATGACGGCCCCGGTGTTCCCCCTAATAAACGTCATATCGTTTTCGAACGTGGGTTAAGGGCCGATACACTGCGTCCGGGGCAAGGATTGGGATTGTCGATCGCCTCTGAAATTGTAGAACAATATGACGGTAATATCAGCATCGATAATAGCCATCTGGGAGGTGCAAAAGTCAGTGTAACTTTCCGCAATCAGCAAATCACCTAAAATCTGTATCATCTGTATCAACAACTTACCCTCTCTTCTGAATACAAAATGGCTATCACTTAATCGGCAACAGGGATACTCGCAATAAATACAGAATGGGAGCGGCCTCGAAATATTTCATCCGAATCTGATAACTCTATTGACTATCCGTTATAATGACCTGAAATTTTCTTGTCACTCAGGATATCACCATGAATTATCAGCTGAATCTGGATTGGCAGGCGTTCTTGCAGAATCACTGGCAAAAACGTCCATTGCTAATCAAACAGGGTTTCCAGCAATTTACCGACCCACTTTCTCCCGATGAGCTGGCGGGACTGGCGATGGAAAATGAAATTGACAGTCGTTTAGTCAGCCATAAAAAAGATCGCTGGGAAGTTTCTCATGGGCCATTTGAAAGTTACGATCATTTAGGCGACCAAAACTGGTCATTACTCGTACAAGCCGTTAACCACTGGCATCACCCCTCTTCTGCCCTTATGAAGCCATTCCGTGTGCTTTCAGACTGGAGAATGGATGATTTGATGGTTTCTTTCTCCGTTCCGGGTGGTGGTGTCGGTCCGCATCTTGATCAATATGATGTATTTATCATTCAAGGAGAAGGACGCAGACGCTGGCGTGTAGGAGACAAGATCCCGATGAAACAGCATTGCCCTCATCCTGACTTATTACAGGTTGAGCCTTTCGAAGCCATTATTGATGAAGAGATGCTACCCGGAGACATTCTCTATATTCCACCCGGTTTTCCACATGAAGGATATGCCATTGAACCATCACTGAATTATTCAGTCGGTTTCCGTGCGCCAAATGCCCGTGAACTGTTCAGTGGTTTTGCCGATTATGTTCTGGCAAATGAATTGGGTAGCCATCGTTACAGTGACCCTAATTTGGCATTCCGTGATAATCCTGCACTGATCCAGACAAACGAGCTGGCGACTCTGCGTACCATGATGCAGGATTTACTGGAACAGCCAGAAACGTTCCAAAACTGGTTTGGGGAATTTATCTCTCAGTCACGCCATGAGCTGGATATCGCGCCACCAGACCCTCCATATGAAAGTGATGAGATTTATGATCTGCTCAAACAGGGTGAAAGCCTGAATCGTTTGAATGGACTACGTGTATTGCGTGTGGGTGATAATTGCTTCGTTAATGGCGAATTAATGGATACATCTCATTTGCAGGCAGCTGATGCACTTTGCCAGTATGATACTGTCAATGCTGATATTTTGGGTGATGCTATTGATGATGTTCAGTTTATCAGCCTGCTTACTGCTCTGGTAAACAGTGGTTATTGGTATTTTAATGATTAACCACCGCACAGGTGAATGCGGTAGGTTTTAAACCCTATTCCGGACAACCTGAATGTTTGCCCCAGTCACATAACTGACAACGTAGCTGGGGCAAATCTCTCATTCAGACATCTGATGAAGTAGTGACTGAACATATTGATTAACTATTTGGCTAGCGTTGCCATAATGTTTTTCATCAAACATGCTCTCAACCTGACTGGGTTCCAGATTAAGCTCAACAGTATGGGCACCCGATAATTTCGCTTCATGTACAAACCCCGCTGCAGGATACACATGACCGGAAGTGCCAATGGCAATAAAAATATCCGCCTCAGATAAAGCAGAATAAATTTGTTCCATCCCCAAAGGCATTTCGCCAAACCACACAACGTGAGGGCGCAGTAACGAAGGAAACTGACAACAGTGACAGCGATCATCCACTGTCAGGTGAGATGTCCATTCAATAACCTGCCCGGACTGACAGCAGCGCACCTTCAGTAGTTCGCCATGCATATGGAGAACACGCTTGCTCCCCGCACGCTCATGCAGATTATCAATATTCTGTGTGACCAGCAGGAAATTATCGCCAATTTGTTGTTCAAGTTCGGCTAAAGCATAGTGTGCGGCGTTGGGCTTAATTTCCGCCTGCTGTAGATGCTCTCTTCGCGCATTATAGAATGCCTGAACTAATTCAGGGTCACGTTTGAATCCTTCCGGTGTCGCAATATCTTCAACACGATGTTCTTCCCATAGCCCATCAGAAGAACGAAACGTTCTAATACCTGATTCAGCGGAAATACCCGCTCCGGTCAGTACTACCACATGGGGTTTCTTTATTTTATTTGCCACACGGATATCCCTGTAAAAAATTTGCCGATGAAACCTCTGATTTCGTAGTCGCCTACTCTTACGGAATTTACTGAGCCGATGAATAACACGCATTTATACGTCTCCGCAAAATGATCCTTTTATACACCTCGTCTTTCGAGTTGCCTCTTTGTTGGCTGCGTTCTTTCCCCCGGCCATACTGTTATCTATGTTCTCAGGGGATCATTCACTCGTCATCACGAGGTAACTTGAAATTCATAGGGTATAGAACCATTTCCTCAGTTTCTGTTCACTTACCACAACTTTATTCATGGTGTGTTCAGCTCATCGCTTATGCTCAGTTCACTCCGTAAGATAGCGCGCTTAAGGGATATAGTGAATACTCTGGAATATCATTGACCACTCAAAATCCGCGCTGGATCAAGTTTACTGGCCCGACGAGCCGGATACCAACTGGCTAACAAGCTCAGGATCAGTGCCGTTAACAAAACATAGAAAATATCCATGGTATGTAATTCTGACGGCAGAAAATCAATGAAATAGATATCACCGGAAAGAAATTGATGCCCGGACAGCTTCTCTATCCATTTAATAATAGCTGTCAAATTAAGCGCCATGAAAATTCCGACAATAGCGCCAATAATACTGCCAACCATTCCGGTCAATAATCCATACCACAAGAAAATTGACCTGATATGACCATCTTTAGCCCCCAGTGTACGCAAAATAGCAATATCACTGCTCTTATCTTTGACCGCCATAATCAGTGTTGAAACGATATTAAAACAGGCGACCCCAATGACTAAAATCATAGCTAAGTACATGATACCCCGTATCATCTGGATGTCGTTGTACATATAACCGTAGTCTTTCAGCCATGTACTGATATAGACATACCTGCCTGTTGCATTGCCGGCGGCTATAACCCGCTTCTCTGCTGCAAAAACATCGTCTGCTTTAATAGCAACGCCGGTAATAGCATCGCCATAATCCAGATACTGTTGTGCATCAGATAACGGAACCAAAGCCAGACGATGATCCAACATGCCACTTAACTGAAAAATACCGGTAACTTGTAAACGTATTCGTTTAGGCTGTAATAATTTCAGGCTTGGATCGCTGTTTGGGATCATCACTGTTAGCCAATCACCCTGTTTCACATTCAGGGAATTTGCGACTCCCTGCCCCAGAATGACCTGATGTTTGCCCGCCTGAAATGTCTGCCATGCGCCGTCACGGACAAACTTATACAAGGTACTGACTTCAGCTTCAGTCTCAGGTTCAACACCACGAACCTGAACAGCATGAAGTTTATCTCCTCGTTCCATCAGCCCGGTGAATTCAATATAAGGAGAAGCTCCTGCAATGCCCGGAGTTTGCCTGATTTGTTTAAGCGCTGATTTCCAGTGCTGGAAAGGCTGTTCTACCGTATAAATCTGACCATGAGGAACAACAGAAAGTATCCGGTTTTTAAGTTCACGCTCAAAGCCATTCATTGCACTCAAACCGATGATCAGCACAGCAACACCCAGCATGATCCCCAGTGTTGAAATGACTGAGACTAAAGAAACCATTCCCGCGCGGCGCCGTCCCTGACTGAAGCGTATTGCAGTAAGTAATGCAAGAGGCAGATTTGCCATTACACTCCCCCCGTCAGGGTTAATTCATCCTGTAAATACCCATCACGCATTTCTACCTGACGCGTCAGCCTGTCAGCCAGTTTCAGATCATGAGTCACAACCAAAAATGCCGTGCCCTGCTGTTGATTCAGGTTCTTTAACAGTTCAAAAATGCTGTCAGCGTTACGTTGGTCAAGATTACCTGTCGGCTCATCTGCCAATACCAGTGAAGGTTCGTTCACCAGTGCACGGGCAATAGCCACCCGTTGGCGTTCACCTCCTGATAATTCAGAAGGCCGATGATGTGCCCGCTTTTCCAGCCCGACTGCCGCCAACATATCCCGTGCTTTTTGCTCAGCCTGCTTCTTCCCCCCAAGCAGCCTTTTACTACCGATCAATAGCGGCATAGCAACATTTTCTAATGCATTAAAATCAGGCAGCAGATGGTGAAACTGGTAAATAAAACCAATTTCTCTGTTCCGTAATTCTGCCCGGCCGGAAGCCGACATATTGTTAAGTGATTCCCCCTTGAAAATCACTTCACCGGAGGTCGGTGAATCCAGCCCTCCTAATAAGTGCAATAGAGTACTTTTACCTGAACCGGAACTGCCGACAATCGCCATCATTTCTCCTTGCTGCATGGAAAATGTGACGTTTTTTAATACCTCGGTGGAAACCTGCCCTTCCTGATATTTTTTATACAAATGATGGCATAGCAATAAAGGTTGATTACTCATAACGTAAAGCCTCAGCAGGTTGAGTGGCAGCAGCGCGCCAGGAAGGATATAAAGTAGATAATAGAGAGATTAACATGGCACTGACGGCAATAATCGCCACCTGAGTGGGTTCAATGGCAACAGGTAATTGAATACCTTCTGTCAGCAGACCGATAACAGGCATTAAGTTATTCAGTTGACTAGAAAGCAGTATTCCTAACCCCGTTCCCAATAAAGCACCAATAATGCCGGCTCCGGCTCCCTGAATCATGAAGATGGTCATCACTTGCCGACGGATTAACCCTTGTGTCTGTAAAATAGCAATCTCACCCTGTTTTTCCATCACTAATAAAGAAAGAGAAGTGATAATATTGAAAGCAGCCACTGCGATGATTAGGCTAAGCAATAACCCCATCATATTTTTTTCCATACGTACTGCCTGAAAAAACTCCCCCTTACGTTCACGCCAGTCTTTCCAGACCAAGCCTTTCGGCAGCAGCTGCTGACTTAATTCATCTACCTTTAATGGTTCAGTGAGAAATAAACGCCAGCCGGTAATATTATTAATGGGATAGCGTAAAAGTCGGGCGGCATCCTGCTGATTAACCAGCATTTCAGTGTCATCAACTTCGCTGTTGGCAAAAAATGTGCCGGCTACTGTAAATAAACGCTGGCTTGGGATCCTACCCATTGGGGTAAGCTGGCTGGCACTCGGAACGATAATGCGGATCTGATCACCTCGCCTGACACCCAGTCTTGCTGCCAGTTTTTCACCTAAAATCACAAAATAGCGACCGGGCTGCAATTGGCTCTGATCAACATTGACGGTATATTCAGCCAATGGTGTATATTCATCCGGCTTAATACCCAGCATAACGCCAACACCCACATTATGGGCACTTTGCAGTACAACATCTCCCTGAACAACCGGCTCAATACGGGTGACATCTTTTAAACCAGAGAGCTGACTTTTCGGATGCTCGGCAGGATTAATTGAACCATTTTCTGAAGTAATAATGACATGGGGCATAAAGCCCAGAATACTGGCCTCCAGTGAACGTTCAAAGCCGTTCATGACTGACAACACGGTAATTAATGCAGCCACCCCTAATGTAATACCAATGGCTGAAAGCCAGGAAACAAAGCGGCCAAATTTATCAACCGCCCGCCCGCGCATATAGCGCAATCCGATAAATAATGAAACAGACTGAAACATAGGATCCGCCGTATCAAAGGGGGTTATTTGAATGCATTAAATTAATGAAAAAGATCATATTTTATCTCTGTTTTTGCATATGTATTTTGTAAAAAATTCAATCTATATCGTTCACTTATTACATATTATCACTGTTTAATTAAGTTTTGATTAGCACCTTCGAAATTGAAGATAAAAAAGCCCTGTTGTTAACATGAGCTAATATACCACCTCAGGCCAGACAGCAAATCTGTCACTCAGCTGTTGCCAAAGCAATGTGTTCAGGGATAATAAAGAGCAGCTGTACTATATGATGGAGCCATTCACATTCCGGTTCTGTTTTTACTTCTCTCAACCTGCCAGCGTATTTATTGTAAAGGCTACTGGGTTAAATATGTGTTGGGAATGGACTGAATCTTAGAGAACACATCAAACGCTTATGTCCGCAAAATATCGTTATCAACTTCCTGAACGTCGCGGTGATATCCGCCAGTTAGGCCATCTGATCGGTGCTGCTTGTGCCATTGAATGTGCTGAAATCATTGAACGTCACTCCGGCCCTGTGTTATTAGTCACAAAAGATATGCAGAACACCTTACGGCTGCGTGATGAAATTCCACAATTTACCCGTACTTCAATAAACATGTTGTCAGATTGGGAAACTCTGCCTTACGATAGTTTTTCCCCTCATCAGGAAATCATTTCAAATCGTTTATCTACCCTGTATCAGCTACCTTTTATGACAGAAGGGGCACTTATTCTGCCTGTGAATACATTGATGCAGCGTGTTTGCCCTCACGAATACCTTCAGGGGCATGCTTTGATCATGCATAAAGGGCAGCGTATTTCGCGTGATAAATTACGGGCAAATCTGGAACAGGCCGGCTATCGCAGCGTTGAGCAGGTGCTTGAACATGGTGAATTTGCCACACGCGGTGCCTTATTCGATCTATTTCCTATGGGAAGTGAGCACCCTTACCGCATCGATTTTTTTGATGATGAAATCGATAGCCTGCGTACTTTTGATGTGGATAGTCAGCGAACGCTGGAGGAAGTGGAAAAAATCAGCTTACTGCCGGCCCATGAGTTCCCGACAGATAAAGAAGCCATTGAATTATTCCGCAGCCAGTGGCGTGAAAAGTTTGATGTCCGGCGAGATGCTGAACACATTTATCAGCAAGTCAGTAAAAAAATGTTACCCGCAGGCATTGAGTACTGGCAGCCATTATTCTTTGAACAGCCTTTATCTACACTATTTGATTATCTGCCTGAAAATACACTGATTATTGTGCAGGATTTGATGAACACGGCAGAACGTTTCTGGCAGGATACCGAGCAGCGTTTTGAGAGCCGTAAAGTTGACCCGATGCGGCCATTACTTCCTCCCGACCAAATTTGGATTCCCGTCGACAAGCTGTTCGCCGAACTGAAAAAATGGCCCCGCATCCAAATCAGAAATGAAGAGTTGCCCAAGAAAGCCGGAAATATCAATCTGGCTTATCAGCCTTTACCTGATATCTCCGTTGCCGCTCATCATAAAGCGCCTTTAGATAAAGTACGCCGCTTTATCGAGCAGTTCAGTGGCAAGGTCATTTTTTCAGTGGAAAGTGAAGGACGTCGGGAATCAGTCAATGAGTTACTGTCTCGCATAAAAATTCATCCGGCCACAATACATCAGCTGGAAGATGCTAAAGAGGCTGGATGCTTTTTAATGGTGGGCAGCGCAGAACAGGGTTTTATAGATGAGGAGAAAAAACTCGCCTTCATTTGTGAAAGTGACATGCTTGGTGAGCGTGTCAGCCGCCGCCGTCAGGATAACCGACGCACAATTAATACCGATACCCTGATCCGTAACCTCGCCGAACTCCGTCCCGGGCAGCCCGTCGTACACCTTGAACATGGTGTCGGACGCTATCAGGGGCTAACAACACTCGAGGCCGGAGGCATTAAGGCTGAATATCTCATTCTGACTTATGCCGGCGAAGACAAACTGTATGTGCCGGTTTCATCTCTGCATTTAATCAGCCGTTACGCCGGAGGAGCAGAAGAAAGCGCACCGCTGCACAAACTGGGCGGTGAAGCATGGAATAAAGCGCGTCAGAAAGCGGCAGAAAAAGTCCGTGATGTTGCCGCTGAATTACTGGATATCTACGCTCAGCGAGCCATTAAACCGGGTTTTGCGTTTAAGCACGACCGGGAACAATATCAATTGTTCTGCCAGAATTTTCCATTCGATACAACACCCGATCAGGAACAGGCCATTAATGCGGTACTGAGCGATATGTGCCAGCCAATTGCGATGGACAGGCTGGTATGTGGTGATGTCGGCTTCGGTAAGACGGAAGTCGCAATGCGGGCCGCTTTTACTGCTATCAACAATAATAAGCAGGTCGCTGTTTTAGTCCCAACGACTCTGTTAGCCCAACAACACTATGATAATTTCCGCGATCGTTTTGCGAACTGGCCTGTACACATTGAGGTGATGTCACGATTCCGCAGTGCCAAAGAGCAACAGCAAGTGATAGATATGGCAGCAGAAGGGAAAGTCGATATCATCATCGGTACACATAAACTGTTGCAAAGTGATCTGCGCTGGAAGGATTTGGGTTTATTAGTTGTGGATGAAGAGCACCGTTTCGGTGTCCGTCATAAAGAGCGTATCAAAGCTATCCGTGCCGATGTTGATGTCCTGACCATGACAGCAACTCCTATTCCCCGGACGCTTAATATGGCAATGAGCGGAATGCGCGATCTGTCGATTATTGCAACTCCCCCAGCCCGTCGGCTGGCAGTAAAAACCTTTGTACGGGAATATGACAGCTTAGTCGTTCGTGAATCTATTCTGCGTGAAATCTTACGTGGCGGTCAGGTTTATTATCTCTATAACGATGTCGAAAATATCGAAAAAGCAAAAAGCCGGCTGGAAGAATTAGTGCCTGAAGCCAGAATGGTTATCGGTCACGGGCAAATGCGTGAACGTGACTTGGAACGTGTCATGACGGATTTCCATCATCAGCGCTTTAATGTGTTGATATGCACTACAATTATTGAAACCGGAATCGATATTCCGACAGCGAATACCATTATTATTGAACGGGCTGATCACTTCGGTCTGGCTCAGTTACATCAATTACGCGGGCGTGTCGGTCGCTCTCACCATCAGGCATATGCGTATTTGTTAACTCCGCACCCGAAAGCTATGACCACAGATGCGCAAAAGCGGCTGGAAGCGATTGCCTCACTTGAAGATCTGGGAGCAGGGTTTGCTCTGGCAACTCATGATTTGGAAATCCGAGGAGCTGGTGAACTTCTGGGTGAAGATCAAAGTGGTCAAATGGCAAGTATCGGTTTCACACTCTATATGGAGCTGCTGGAAAGTGCAGTTGATGCACTCAAAAACGGGCGGGAACCTTCACTTGAGGATTTAACTAACAATCAAACCGAGATAGAACTACGTATTCCGGTGCTTTTACCCGATGATTATATCCCGGATGTAAATATGCGTCTGTCTTTCTACAAGCGTATTGCCAGCGCTCAGAATGACAATGAACTGACAGAATTAAAAGTTGAGCTCATTGACAGGTTCGGTATGTTACCTGATCCGGGCAGGCATTTATTACAATCTGCTTCTATCCGCCTTACGGCTCAGAAACTAGGAATAAAACGTATTGAAGCCCATGAAAAAGGCGGCTTTATTGAATTTAGTCAAAGTAATAAAGTGGATCCCCACTATCTGATCAACTTATTGCAGACTCAGCCTAATATCTATCGACTGGATGGGCCTTCTAAACTGAAATTTATTAACGAGTTAACTGAAAGAACTGCGCGCTTATCGTTTATTCAGTCATTATTGGAGGCATTTGAGCAACATCAGGTATAGCATCAATACTGTTGCTTTTAAATATCGTTAAAATATCAACAAATTTCAGCTTAAATACTTATCTCCGGGAATATAATAACTATGTGACCGGAGATATTTCATTTCTGGAGCACCTCTACAAATACGGTGCAAGGATCAGCTTCCCCTTTCCATTCAATGGGATCGATTGATCTGGTTTATGTATCACTCTTACCTTTCCCGGCTTATTATCAATAGTATAAATGACATCATACCCAATAATACGCGGCTCCCGGATCTTAAATGCAATGCAATGCTTTAATTCATAATAGTTCAGTGCATAAGATTCTCTTGTTATATTTAATCTTTCGATGAAAAAAAATAGACTATTTTTACATACAGATAAACGGTTGCTTTCAGTATTACCAAATATTTTAATAAATGGCACCAATGCCCCATTACAATAATATTTTTGTGCATGACCTATAGTTATGATAGGTTCTGAAGAAAGTACCTGAGCATATTTAGGCTGTGGTTTTTTAGAAAAAAATATTATAGCGATACCAACAGTAATAATAACAATCAGAGAGTAAATCCTACACTGTCTTGCCTTTAGCTTACTTGCATAACACGTTATTATATTTATAATTTGTCACACTCCTTACTTAAACATATCCCTTAGCTATTTTCGGGAATCAAAAACATACTTGACTCGTGATTAAAAAATTTTAACTCACTGTATTTATGGG